>NZ_JAMYLA010000025.1:0-92194 GCF_040317725.1 Mesorhizobium sp. M1396
CGCAAGGAAGCTTCTCGTCGTCCTAAACGCCATCATTCGAGACAAAAAAGCTTTCGCATGAACACAGTTGCCATGCCGCGACTTTTGGGCGCCGCTACGGCGCAAGATTCTGCACCGCGGCACTCTCCGACCATCGTCGCGGCATGGATCCCAGGGTCTCCGCGACGGAGCTTCGCTCCTGCTTCGCCCAGGGATGACGAAGTTCGGGGGCTTCTGCTAATCTCGAACGTTTTGTGGCGCCAACGCGTTGATTTGCTCGAACCTTGGCTGTACCTGTCCGGGAACAAGGGTGGCCAATGGCAGTGATCCCGAAAATCCTCGTCTTCGCCGGCTCGGTGCGCAGCGGCGCCTATAGCGGCAGGACCGCCGACGTGGCGCAAAAGGAACTCGCCATGCAAGGCGCCGAGGTGACCCGCATCTCGCTCGCCGACTATCCCTTGCCGATCCTCGACGAGGATCTGGAAAAGGAAAGAGGCGTTCCCGAAAACGCCGTGAAACTCGGCCGCTTCATTATCGCCCATGACGGGCTGCTGATCGCCACGCCCGAATATAACGGCTCCATTCCACCGCTGCTCAAGAACACGATCGACTGGGTGAGTCGGGTGCGCAGGGATGGTGGCCGATCCGTCCGGCCGCTGGCCGGCAAGGTTGCCGGCCTCTGCTCGTCCTCCAAGGGCCGCTTTGCCGGGATTCGCTGCATCAACCATCTGCGCGCGGTCCTGGTGCGCTGCCAGATGGAGGTGGTGACGCCGGAATGCTCGGTGCCGGAGGGCGGCGACGCCTTCGACGAGGACGGCCATTTCCGTGACGAAAGACTGCATAAATCGATGGAGCACCTATGCCGCACGCTGATCGAAACCTCGCGCATGCTGTCCACCCGGATCGAGACATGATTGCCGGAACGATGCAGGCCCAATCCATGCAAGAAAGACTGATCGTCGGCCTCGATGTACCGACCGTGAAGCAAGCCGAGCAGGCGGTGCTCGAACTCGATGGCGTCGTCTCGTTTTACAAGATCGGCTATCAGCTGGCCTTCGCTGGCGGGCTCGACTTCGCCAGGGAACTGGCCAGCGGCGGAACGAGGATATTCCTGGACATGAAGCTGCTCGACATCGACCACACGGTGGCCAAGGGCGTCGAGAACATCGTCAAGATGGGCATGACCATGCTGACCATCCACGCCTACCCCAAGGCGATGGCCGCGGCTGTGGATGCAGCACGCGGCAGCGACCTTTGCCTGCTTGCCGTCAGTGTGCTGACCTCGATGGACGAGCAGGACATGATCGACGTCGGCTATGAGTACGACCCGCATACGCTGGTGCTGCGGCGCTCGGAACAGGCGCTGCATGCCGGCATGGGCGGCATCGTCTGCTCGGCGGCGGAGGCCGAAGCGGTGCGCCGCATCGTCGGGCCCGACATGGCGGTGGTGACGCCCGGCATCCGGCCGGCCGGCAGCGACCATGGCGACCAGAAGCGCGTCGTGACACCGGGACAGGCAATCCGCAACGGTGCCAGCCACCTCGTCGTCGGCCGGCCTATCGTCGCGGCAAGCGACCGGCGCGCAGCGGCCGAAGCCATCCTTGACGAAATGCGCGCCGCATAATCCAAAAGAACGACTTCGGAGACAACAAATGCCCAAGGGATACTGGATCGCCCGCGTCGATGTACGCGACGCCGAAGGCTACAAGGGCTATGTCGCCGCCGCCAAGCCTGCCTTCGAGCGCTTCGGCGCGAAATTCCTGGCGCGCGGTGGCGAACATGAAAAGGCCGAAGGGCCGGGCCGCGCACGCAACGTCATCATCGAGTTCGAATCGCTCGCCGCCGCACATGATTGCTACCACTCGCCGGAATACCAGCGCGCCGCCGCCATCCGCCAGAAGGTCGCCGACGGCGAGATCGTGCTGGTCGAGGGCGCCTAAAATCCGCCTGGAGCAGTTTTGACGAATCGCGGGCATACCTTGGCGATTGGCGCAAACGCCCAGCGCCTTCGTCATCCACGGGCGAAGCAAGGAGCGTAGCGACGCAGCGCAGACCCGAGGATCCATGCCGCGACTTCAAAGCGTTGCAGCGGTGTAGAATTCTGCTCCGCTGCATTTTCGGCCAAGGTCGCGGCATGGATCCCAGGGTCTCCGCGACGGAGCTTCGCTCCTGCTTCGCCCTAGGATGACGAAGTTGGGAAGCTTCGGACAATCTCGAATGCTTATGATGGTCCACCGACGAACGATGAAATCTCGGCGGTCGATAGGCATCCTGTCAAATCCCTGCTGCAGCGCTAATAGCAGGCCTTCAGACGAAATCCTGCAGGTTCACGTCCGTAGTTTGGTGCCGCTAAGCAGGGCTCCGACATCAGGTACATGGCCGGCGCGGCCCATCGCGCAATCAACGTCCGAGTCCGAATAGCCCGCATCCAATCTTGCGAGGCCGGATAATTGCCAGTTGACATGCAGGTATTTACCTGCATATTATAGGCTCCACCACAGAGTGAGGCCGATGGACGCCGACAAAGTTTTCAAAGCGCTGGGCGACCCGACACGCAGAAGGCTGCTTGACCTTCTGTGTGAGCAGAACGGGCAGACGCTCGGTCAGCTTTGCGAACACCTGGACATGGCAAGACAATCCGCCACCCAGCACCTCGACCTGCTGGAGGCAGCCAATCTGGTGAGCACGGTCAAGCGTGGCCGCGAGAAGCTGCATTTCATCAACCCCATACCGCTGCACGAAGTCTACGAGCGCTGGGTGCGGAAATTCGAACGGCAGCGGCTCAGCCTGCTGCACGACCTGAAACAAGAACTCGAAGGAGACCATCAATGACCAGGGAAACGACCAGCTTTGTCTACGTGACCTATATCCGTTCGACACCGCAGAAGGTGTTCGAGGCCATAATCAAGCCCGAGATCGCAAGGCGCTACTGGGGACACGAGAATGTCTCCGATTGGAAGGCGGGTTCGAAATGGGAACATATCCGCGCCAATGACGAACGGACCGTCGAACTCGTCGGCAAGGTCGTCGAGATCTCGCCGCCGACCCGTCTCGTCATCACTTGGGCGAACGCTTCGCAGGCCGACGATCCGTCGAAGTACAGCCGGGTGACGTTCGGCATCGAGGAATACGACGCCATGGTGCGGCTGACCGTCACCCATGACGAACTCGAAGCCGGCAGCGGCATGGCGAAAGGCATCAGCCAAGGGTGGCCGGCCGTGCTGTCCAGCCTGAAATCCTTCCTCGAAACTGGCAGTGGCATCGACATTTTCGCCAAGCCGAAATCGGCCTGATCGCAAGCGAGAGAATCACAATGACCAAGCGCTATACCGGCGGCTGTGCTTGCGGCGCGATCCGTTACGAAACCAGCGACGAGCCCATCTTCCAGAACCACTGCCAATGCAACGATTGCCAGAAGCGCAGCGGCACGGGCCACGGCTCCTATCTTACCTTCGGCCAGCGCGCCGATATGGCAATCACCGGCGAAGCGAGCACTTGGCGGGTGGCGGCCGCCAGCGGCAATGAAAAGATCCACGCCTTCTGTCCAACCTGCGGAACGCCGGTCTTTCTGATATCCGTCGCCATGCCGGAGCTGATAGCGGTCCACGCGGCCAGCCTTGACGATCCTGGCCAGTTCGATCCGCAGGTGGTCACCTACACGGTCCACGGCCATGCCTGGGACACGATGGACTCGTCCTTGCAGGCAATCGAGCGAATGCCGTAGGTAGTTCGGCTGAGTGCCGAACGACCGAAATTGTTCTTCAGGTCCGACGCTTCCGAGATTCGACCCGATCTAGGCTATCAGCCGGCTTGCCGCGGTTTCGGCCATGGCGTCGACAAGCTCGAGGCCCCATTGCTGGCGGCAATAGGCGCGAAAATCGAAGCAGGGCAGGCCGGGGCAGACCTCGAACTCGATGAGATGGACGGTGTCGTCGGCCTCGACCCTGACATCGATGGAAAACACGTCGCGCAGGCCGAGCCCGTTCATCAGCCGCTCGGCGATCGCGCGAATCCTGGCGTCGGCGACCGGCTGGCTGTCGGCAACCGCAACGAGTTCCGGTTCGGCATAGTGTCCCGCCGCCTTCGCTGCCTCGCCGGTGTCGCCGTAGAGCGCCAGGCTGTCCGCCATTGTCTGGAAATCCGCGCCTGAATCGACAAAGGCGACGCCAAGCGCTTCGACGCCGGCGCCCGGCACCAGGCCGAGGAAGCTGGCGCGCACGTTGCGGCCGGCGACATAGGGCTGCACGACGACATCATCGCGATAGGCGGCGAACACACGCCGGCTGAGCTCCAGCGCGTGGCCGAGGTCGCTGCAGCGCGAATCCGGCCAGATGCCGATCTTGGCGCCAAGCCGGTTGGGCTTGACGAACCAACCGGCGGGCGCAGCCGGCGGCTCGACCAGCCATTTGCCGTCGCGCGCTAGCCCGGCTTGCGGCACCGGCAGGCCGAGCGCGCCAAGCACGGCACCGGAGCGGAACTTGTCCTGGCAGAGTGCAAACAGCGCATCGTCGGCGCCGATCGTCTTGAACCCGCCCAGTCTCGCCAGAGCGGGTGCCGCGCCGCCCCGGAAATAGGCGATGCCGTCGGTCAGCGTCCAGACCAGGGTCGTGCCGGGGTCTTCGCCGGCGAGCGCGCTTGCGGCCTCGTCGAGTGCCACCGGCGTGAACGACAGGCCGCGTGCCTGGCAGGCGCGGCCAAGTGCGTCGAATTCAGGGGCGAGATCGGTCGACTGCGCCAGATAGGACGCGATTTCGGTGGCACGCTCCGGTGCATGACCGCCGGCGACCAGACGGTCCAGGCAGGCCTTTTCCGGCTCATGGACGAGGATCAGTCTGGGCTTGCGGCTCGGCATGAGATCAAATTCCCGGCGATGCGATCGCCCACCATCGCACGGTGAAGGCAATCGGCTCTCGCGAAACCGACACGGCGCGGGCGCCTGCGTGACAGCACATCGGCCGACTGCGGAATGCAGTTCAGGCGATCAGCACGCGCGGCTCGAAGCGGCCGTTGACCTTGATGTCGAGCAGGAAGGTCATGCCCGCCTGCGGATCGAGCTGGCGCTGCTTCTCGTCCTTGCCCTTCCAGGCCGAGGTGATCGCCAGCCGGTCGGCGTTCTTGCCGACGAAGGCCGGACAGGATGGCTGCGTCACCGGCATCGGGATTTCGCGCAGCAGCGCGCCTTCAGGCGAATAGGCCTTGACCGCCTTGCCGCCCCAGACGGCATTCCACAGCACGCCGTCTCGATCGACGACCGAGCCGTCGACATAACCCTTGAACAAGCGGTGATCGACGAAGATTTTCGGCTCGCCGATGGGCAGCCCGGTCGCCGGATCGCAGGCGATCCGCATCAGCAACCCGGTCGAGGTGTCGGTGTAGTAGGCGAGCGCGCCATCTTCCGAAAAGCAGATCGAGTTGGAGACGGTGATGTCGGAAAACAGCTTGCGCAGCTCACCCCTGGAGAACCAGTAGATCGAGCCCGCGCCCTTGGCCTCGTCCTTGGCCATCGTGCCGACCCAGAAGGCGCCGCAGGGATGGACACGCGAATCGTTGGAGCGCGTCAGCGCATTGTCGGCTTCAACAGGTGTATGCAGCGTCATGGTGCCGGTCGCGACGTCGCGGACAAAAAGGCCGGTCTCGGTGGCGATCAGCTGGCGCTTGTCGTCGATGATGGCGATGGCGCTCGCCATCTGGCCAAGCTCATGGATCTTCAGCGCGCCGGAGGCGACGCCCTGCTCCAGCAAAAGGCCGTTGACGATGTCGAACCAGAACAGCGCATCGGTGGCGGGGTCGTAGCTCGGACCTTCGCCGAGCTGGCAGATATGATCGGAGAAAACCGACACGCTCGCTTCGCTCATCATGCGTCTCCGCCGAATGCTGCATCCCAGGCCGTCACCGCCGCCCGAGCCCGCGCGGCCACCTCGTCGACACTCATGCCCGGCTTGAACAGGCTGGAGCCAAGTCCAAAGGCCGTCACACCCGCGGCCTTGTAGCCGGCAAAGTCTTTTTCGGAGACGCCGCCGACGGCGCCGACCACCGTTTGCGCCGGCAACACCGCGCGCATCGCGGAAATACCGACGGCGCCGAGCACGCTCGCCGGGAAGAATTTCAGGGCCGAGGCGCCAAGCTTGATCGCCAAGAAAGCCTCGGTCGGCGTGAACACGCCGGGCATCGTCACCATGCCATAGTGCATCGCACGCGCCATCACCTCGGCATCGATGTTGGGGCTGACCAGCAGCCGCCCGCCAGCCATGTGCAAGCTATCGACATCAGCTGGCGTCAGCACCGTGCCAGCGCCGACCAGGGCCTTTTTCGGCAGGACTTCGACAATCCTGGCGATCGAAGAGAACGGCTCCGGTGAATTGAGCGGCACTTCGATCGCCTCGATGCCGGCGTCGAACAGTGCCTGGCCGATCGCGATCGCCTCGGTCGGTTTCAGCCCGCGCAGGATGGCGACCAAGCCGCGCTTGAGCTTGGGGAAAGGTGCGGTCTGGCTCATCGGGCTGCTCCAATTCTGTCGATCATGCCGTTTTCGCGCGCGGCTTCAATGAGCCCGGCACGCACCGCTTCGTCGGCATCGACGGCCCGGACTTCAAGCCCCGCAAGGCCGAGCGCTTCACTGTAAAGCGTGGCGAGCGCACCGGAGGCGACCAGCACGACAGGTTCCGCGCCGGCGCCATGACGGCGGCTGGCCGAGGCGATCTCGCCACCGATCAGAAGGCCGGACAGGCAGGCCGCGGCATCGTCGGCTTCCAGATCCTGCAGCAGGCCGGCGGCGCGGATGGAAAACAGCCGCGAGGTGACATCGCCGCCTTCGCCCAATGCGGTTTCGCACCAGCGGCGGAAGAACGGATTGCCTGATGTGACGGGCTTGGGATGTTCGCCGAGCGAATGGCGCAGGATCGAGTGCGCGGCAAGCACGGAAAACAGCTCGCCGGTCGGCCAGGTGCCGAAACCGGCGACGGCGCCGTCCTCGACCAGCACCCATTTCGAATGGGTGCCGGGCATGCAGACCAGCTGGCGTCCCTTGGCCGGCAGGCCGGTGCCGGCGAGCTGCGTTTCCTCGCCCCGCATGACGTCGGGCGCGTCGGCCAGCCGCTGGGCGAGGCCAGGAACGATGCGGATGTCGCGGCTCTGGCCGGGCACCTTGGCAGCGCCGCCGAGAATGGCACTGAGCGGCGCTGGCACGGTGACGTAGGGCGCCTCAAGCCAGCCCTGGCGAGACCCGGCCATGCCGCAGATGATGACGGGCAGCGCTCCCGGTGCTCCCATCGCCGCGAGATGCCCTTCGAGAATAGTCGAAAAGCCCTTTTGCTGGGCAGTGATCAGGCCATCGTCGCCACGGCGTTCGGCTAGCACCTTGCCTTGCCCGTCGATCAGCCAGACCCTCATGCGGGTCGTGCCCCAGTCGACGGCCGCTACCGCCGGCGCGTTGCTGGCAAACCCAGGGCTCACAGGAAACCTCCATCGACGATCAGCATCTGCGCGGTCAGCATGCGCGAGGCGTCCGAGGCGAGGAACAGCACGGTGCCGACGATGTCGTCCGGCTGCATGACCTGCTTGATGCACTGCTTGGCGACATGGGCGGCAAGCGCCTGTTCGGTCACCCAGAGTTCTTTCTGCCGCTCGGTGATCACCCAGCCCGGCGCAATGGCGTTGACGCGGATGCCGTCGACGCCGAGCTTGCCGGCCAGCCCCTTGGTGAGGCCGAGGATGCCGGCCTTGGCGGCCGTGTAGGACGGCATGTCGGGGTGGTTGATGAGATAGGATGTCGAGGTGAAGTTGATGATCGAGCCGCCGCCGGCTCGCTTCATGCCGGGCGCCACCGCTTGCGCAGTGAAGAAATGCGGCCGCAGATTGATGGCCTGGTTGTTGTCCCAGAATTCGACCGTCACGTCCTCGACGGCGTGGCGTTCGTCCCACGCGGCATTGTTGACCAGCACGGTGACATCGCCATGCGCCTCGGCCGCCCTGGCTGCCGACGCCCGCAAGGCCTCGACGTCGCGCAGATCGGTCTTGAGATAGAGTGGCCGTTTGCCGAACTCTTTCTCGATGCGGTCGACAAGTATCGTGCTTGGCCCGTCGGCGATGTCGATGAAGGCGACATTGGCGCCCTGGCGCACAAAACCCTCGGTCAGTGCCGCGCCAATTCCGGAGCCGCCGCCGGTGATCAGCACCGAGGCGCCTTCGAGGTCGGCAAAATGCGCCGATGGCATCATCTCTCTCGTCTCCCAGCCTGACCCCGAAATCGGACCGATTTTCGGAAAGGGATCATGCGCGAATATAAAGTGCTACAGCGTCCTTGCACGTCCTGAAGGACGCGCGGCGCTGTAGTCAGACCGGCGCGCATCCTAGCCACGCAAGCAGCGTGGGCAAGGGCGAACGGTCGGATTTTTGGGCATATGTCAGACAAAACGACAATGCGCCGCACTGGATTGCGGACAGCGGCATCGTCGGGATTGGCGGCGGTTCGAGATCGCCGGTCAGATCGCGTTGGCGCGCAGGGCGCCGCGGAAAGAATCGCGGAGATAGCCTAGCGTGGCGTCGGCATCGACCGGCTTGCCGAACAGATAGCCTTGCCCGCCGGCGCAGCCGAACTGGACCAGACGGTCGGCCTGTGCTTCCTGCTCGATGCCTTCGGCGACGACGTCCATGCCGAGCCCCTCGCACATGGCGAGAATGGCGCGGATGATGTGTTCCGACGGACGGTCGTTGAGAATGGAGGAGACGAAGGCGCGATCGATCTTGAGCTTGTCGAAATGGAATTCGCGCAAGCGGCCGAGCGAGGACTGGCCGGTGCCGAAATCGTCGAGCGAGACACGGATGCCGACGCGACGCAGGTCTTCGACGATCTGCGCCGCCGAGGCAGGATCGTTCATCAGGCCGGTCTCGGTGATCTCGATCTCCAGCCGGCGCGGATCGAAGCCGGTTCGCTCGAGGATCGCCAGTATATGCAGGCCGGTATTCTGGTCGACGAGCTGCGAGGGCGACAGGTTGAACGACAGGAACAGGTCCTTCGGCCAGCTCCGGGCCGCCTCGGTCGCCTTGCGCAGCACCAGCTGCGACAGCGGGCCGATGATGCCGCGCTCCTCGGCGATGGGGATGAAGACGGTGGGCGGCACGGAGCCCAGGTCGCGATCGGTCCAACGCGCCAGCGTCTCGAAGCCGATGGTGCGGCGCGTGTTGAGGTCGACGATCGGCTGGAAATGCGGCTCCACCTCGCCGGCCGAGACGGCGCGGCGCAGCGCCTGTTCGATGCGGGTGACGCGCTTGGCCGCCTCTTCCATCTCGCGGGTGTAGACGACGACGCGGCCACGCCCGGAGCGCTTGGCGTGATAGAGCGCCGTTTCCGCCTTGTTGATGAGGATCTCGGTGGTCTCGTCACCCGAATAGAACAGCGAGCAGCCTACCGAAGCCGTGAGCCTGGCGGTGCGTTCGCCGACATCATAGGGCGCCGACAGTATCTCGATCAGCATGCGGGATTTTTCAGCCGCCGCCTCCTCGCTGAACACCATCGGATACAGAAAAGCGTATTCGTCGGCGCCGATGCGGCAGACCGTGGAATAGTCGTCCATCGAGGCGCGCAGCCGCATCGCCACCTGGATCAGGATGTCGTCACCGGCCTTGTGTCCGAACAGGTCGTTGATCGGCTTGAAGCCGTCCAGGTCGAGGATGCCGACGGTGAAGGGCGCGGGGTCGTCGGCACGGTCGCTGATCAGGCGATCGACCTTGTCGAAGAAGCGGCGATGGTTGCCAAGCCCGGTCAACGGATCTGTGAATGCCAGATCCGTGCTCTCCCTGTTTGCCTGACCGGTGCCAAACGAAGTTTGCATCGGTGTCCCTGTTTTGTGACGTCGGAATTTATTTCGAGACTGGCAGCAAACCCTTTAGGAAACGTATCGCGAAATAGATTTTTCACGGGTAAAGCGCATGACCTTCGGGAAGGTCGAGACGGGGTGCGTCAAACCTTTGTTTTCACGCACGTCTTCAGTCGTTTCCCGCCGCTGGATGACGCGGCGCCTCGCCTTGTCTCCATGTGGCCGGCAAGATCGGGGCCGGCCTGGCTTTGCGCCTTGCATATGCCAATCCTGGAAATGTCGCGATTGGCAGACGCACGGTGAGCCTGTACAGGCAAGACAGTCGCATCCGAGTCCGCCGGAGACCCGCCATGAAGTTGAAAATCGCCGTCCAGATGGACCACATCTCCACCGTGTCGATCACCGGCGACACCTCGTTCGCGCTGTCGCTGGAAGCGCAGCGGCGCGGCCACCAACTGTTCCACTACACGCCCGAGCGGCTGTCGCTGCGCGACGGCAAGGTGTTTGCCCGCATCGAGGAAATGCAGGTGCGCGACGAGAAGGGCAGCCACTATTCGCTGGGCGAGAAGGTGCGCACCGATCTGTCGGAGATGGACGTCATCCTGCTCAGGCAGGATCCGCCCTTCGACATGAACTACATCACCACCACGCATATCCTCGAACGCATCCATCCCAAGACGATGGTCGTCAACGATCCGGCCTGGGTGCGCAACAGCCCGGAAAAGATCTTCGTCACCGAATTTGCCGACCTGATGCCGGACACGCTGATCACCAAGGATCCGCTTGAGGTCGCCGCCTTCCGCAAGGAGTTCGGCGACATCATCATCAAGCCGCTCTACGGCAATGGCGGCGCCGGCATCTTCCATCTGCACGAGGCCGACCGCAACCTTGCCTCGCTGCTCGAAATGTTCGGCCAGATGTTCCGCGAGCCCTATATCGTGCAGCGCTATCTGAAGGACGTTCGCAAGGGCGACAAGCGCATCATCCTGATCGACGGCGAACCGGTCGGTGCCATCAACCGGGTGCCGGCCGAACACGATTCCCGCTCCAACATGCATGTCGGCGGCCGCGCCGAAAAGACCGAGCTGACGGAACGCGAGCGCGAGATCTGCGCCCGTATCGGGCCGTCGCTGAAAGAGCGCGGCTTCATCCTGGTCGGAATCGATGTCATCGGCGACTACATGACCGAGATCAACGTGACCTCGCCGACCGGCGTGCGCGAAGTGCAGCGCTTCGGCGGCGCCGACATCGCCAGCCTGTTCTGGGACGCGGTCGAGGACAAGCGACGGAAGTAACCGTCTTCATTTGATCTTAACCATGTTCCTCATTTTGCAACCGAGCTCTGTTCGGTTGCAACCTACGCGCTAACGTGTTCCTGTAATGTTCTTGATTTGGCCGGGGAATTGTGATTGTCTCGCCAAAGGGGCTCTAACGCCCTAATGGCGCGGGCTCGGGCAAGCCCACATTCGGGGTGGGAAAATGGTGGCGCGGGTTCGCACGGTCGCTTTCCAGGGCATCGAGGCCGTGCCGGTCGACGTGCAGGTGATGATCGCGCCCGGCAAGGTCAACATGCATATAGTCGGCCTTGGCGACAAGGCGGTGGCGGAAAGCCGCGAGCGGGTGCAGGCGGCGCTGCATGCATCGGGCCTGTCGATGCCGTCGAAGAAGGTCACGGTCAATCTGGCGCCCGCCGACCTGCCGAAGGAGGGCAGCCATTACGACCTGCCGATCGCGCTCGGCCTGATGGCGGCCCTTGGCGCGATTCCCGGCGACATGCTGGCCGGCTATGTCGTGCTCGGCGAATTGTCGCTCGACGGCACGATTGCCGCGGTCGCCGGCGCCTTGCCTGCGGCGATCGCCGCCAATGCAGAGGGCAAGGGCCTGATCTGCCCATTTGCCTGCGGGCCGGAAGCGGCCTGGGCAGGCAAGGAAATCGACATTCTGGCGCCGCGCAGCCTGATCGCTATCGCCAATCATTTTCGCGGCACGCAGGTGCTGTCGCGGCCGGAAGCCGGCATCCACGCCGCGGCGCGCGACCTGCCCGACCTTGCCGACATCAAGGGCCAGGAGACCGCCAAGCGGGCGCTGGAAGTGGCTGCGGCCGGGGGTCATAACCTTCTGATGATCGGGCCGCCCGGCTCGGGCAAATCGATGCTGGCGCAGCGGCTGCCGTCGATCCTGCCGCCGCTGGCGCCGAAGGAATTGCTTGAGGTCTCGATGATCGCCTCGGTGGCGGGAGAACTCGGCGAAGGCAAGTTGACCGACCGGCGGCCGTTCCGCGCGCCGCACCATTCGGCCTCGATGGCGGCGATGGTCGGCGGTGGCATCCGCGCACGGCCGGGCGAAGTGTCGCTCGCCCATCATGGAGTGCTGTTTCTCGACGAGTTTCCCGAATTCACGCCGCAGACGCTCGATGCGCTGCGCCAGCCGCTCGAGACCGGCGACTGCATGATCGCGCGCGCCAATCATCGCGTCACCTATCCGGCGCGCATTCAACTGGTCGCGGCGATGAACCCGTGCCGCTGCGGCATGGCTGGCGAGCCGGGCTATCGCTGCCTGCGCGGCGAGCGCTGCCGCACCGACTACCAGGCGCGCATCTCGGGCCCGCTGCTCGACCGCATCGATCTCCGGATCGAGGTGCCGGCGGTCTCGGCCAGCGATCTCATCCGGCCCGACCGGGCGGAGAAAAGTGCCGATGTGGCGCTGCGCGTGGCGCGCGCCCGCACCATCCAGCGCGAGCGCTTCGAACGGCTCGGCGCCACCCGCGCCACCACCAACGCGCATTGCTCGCCCTCGGTCATCGAGGAGATCGCCATGCCCGACGCCGCCGGCCTCTCGCTGCTCAAGGACGCCAGCGAAAAGCTCGCCTTTTCGGCGCGGGCCTACCACCGGGTGCTGAAGGTGGCGCGCACGCTGGCCGATCTCGACGCCAGCGAAACCGTCGGCCGCATCCACCTGGCGGAGGCAATTTCCTACCGTATGAGTTCGGAGCGCATGGCGCAGGCCGCGTAGGCTGCTGGCTGCCGATCGCTATGCTTGCGGTTGTGATTTTGGTCCCTGCCGTCGAAAATCCGGCAGCATGTTGGCGCGTCAAGCCAACCCTGCCGAACGACCATTCACCAGGGCCACAACATCAACGGTGACGTTGGGTCTGCCGGCGTCGCACGGGCGTCGGACACTTCCGGTGCTCGCCTGAATATCAAGTGAACCACGAGGCCGAAATATCCCACCTGAAGCACGACCATTGCAAGAATGGCCCATCCGAACGCCACCCAGACCGATCCGGCTTCAATGTAGGCCCAGATCGCCACGATGATTGTGGTGGCGGACATGCCCACCAGGAACCGCGGAAAATACATCGTTTTGCCACCCGGTTGATCACCTGTTAGTTAAGTTTTCACTAATTTAGCGAATTTGCAAGCTTAGGGGATCAAGGTGCGCGCCTCGTCGCGTTGGGAACGCCACGTTGCCTTCCGCGATCACGCCATAACCATTCCCTTACGAATCGACCATCTCTGCAGTGCGGCGGACCTGATTGTCCGCTTGGCCGGCGTCCTCACCACCCAACGGCCCCCACCGAACGGGCGCCGGCCCTTTTTTCCTCGTCCAGAAGCGTGGCCGTCGTCGATGCCGGACTAAAGCCTTGGCTGCTGCATTGGACATTCCTTATTCAGACAATACGAATATGGTGGCAGGAGAGGGTGTACCGCTATGTTCATAGACTATTACGAAGTTTTGGAAGTCAGCCCGAACGCCAACTCGGAGACGCTGGAGCGCATATTCCGCTATTTTGCGATGCGCTATCATCCAGACAATCAGCAGACTGGCGATGAAGCGCGCTTCAGCGAAATCGTGGAAGCCCACAATACGCTCAAGGATCCGGTCAAGCGCGCTCAATATGACATCGCGTATAAAGACCACGCCGGCCTTCGCCGCGAGTTGACCGAGGAAGCCAGCAACACCAAAGGCATCGAGCGGGATGTCGTGATCCAGGCCAAACTGCTCTCGCTGCTTTACGCGAAGCGCCGTCACGACGTCACCAACCCTGGGATCGGAGATGTAGAACTCGAACGCTTGTCAGGCTGTCCGCGAGAACATCTCGAGTTTCATCTCTGGTATCTAAAAGCAAAAGGCTGGATAGCAAGAGTGGAAAACGGGACGATCGCGATTACGGTGGAAGGCGTCGATCGCGTCAACTCCGAATACCGCCGCGATCCCACCATTCGGCTCCTGGACCACACAGCTTCCTAAGGCCTTCTCTCTGGCCGGCAGCAGGGTCGAAGACCTGCCGCCCATTGACGGCAGCAGCCGCTGGTCGAGAAGAAAAACCCCAGCCGATCAAGACCGTCGACGACAATTTCGCCGCCGCTTGTGCCTGTTCAGCCCTGCTTCGCCTTCAATTCCAGCCGTCGCGCGTGCAGCACCGGCTCGGTGTAGCCGTTGGGCTGATTGCTGCCCTTGAACACGAGGTCGCAGGCCGCCTGGAAGGCGATCGAGTTGTCGAAGTCGGGCGCCATCGGGCGGTAGAGCGGATCGCCGACATTCTGCCGGTCGACGATGGTCGCCATGCGCTGCAAGGCATCCATCACCTGGATGCGCGAGCAGACATGGTGGCGCAGCCAGTTGGCGATGTGCTGCGAGGAGATGCGCAGCGTGGCACGGTCTTCCATCAGCCCGACATCGTTGATGTCTGGCACTTTCGAACAGCCGACGCCCTGGTCGATCCAGCGCACGACGTAGCCGAGAATGCCTTGCGCGTTGTTGTCGAGTTCGCGCTGGATCTCGTCCGGCGTCCAGTTCGGCCGAACCGCCACCGGCACCGACAGGATGTCATCGAGCTTCGCCTTGGGCCGGCTCTTCAGCGCCGCCTGCACGGCATGCACATCGACCTTGTGGTAGTGGGTGGCGTGCAGCGTCGCCGCCGTCGGCGACGGCACCCAGGCGGTGTTGGCGCCGGCCTTGGGGTGGGCGATCTTCTCGACCAGCATCGCCGCCATCAGATCCGGCATCGCCCACATGCCCTTGCCGATCTGGGCACGGCCGGCTAGGCCGCATTCGAGCCCGGTGTCGACATTCCAGGCCTCGTAGGCGGAAATCCAGGCGGCCTGCTTCATGTCGCCCTTGCGGATCATCGGGCCGGCTTCCATCGAGGTGTGTATCTCGTCGCCGGTGCGGTCGAGGAAGCCGGTGTTGATGAACACCACGCGCTCTTTCGCGGCGCGGATGGCCTCCTTGAGGTTGACGGTGGTGCGCCGTTCCTCGTCCATGATGCCCATCTTGATGGTGTTCCTGGCCATGCCGAGCAGGGCCTCGACACGGTCGAATATCTCGACGGCGAAGGCGACTTCCTCCGGCCCGTGCATCTTGGGTTTCACGACATACATCGAGCCCGCGCGAGAGTTCATCCGCCGCCCCTCAGGCCCGACATCGTGCAGCGCGATCAGCGCCGTCATCGCCGCATCCATGATGCCTTCCGGCACCTCCTTGCCGTCGCGGTCAAGGATTGCCGGGCTGGTCATGAGGTGACCGACATTCCTGACCAGCATCAGCGAGCGGCCAGGCACGGTCAGCGTGCCGCCGCCGGGCGCGGTGTAGGAGCGGTCGGGATTGAGCCTGCGGACAAAACTCTTGCCGCCCTTGGTGATCTCTTCCGCCAGGTCGCCCTTCATCAGGCCGAGCCAGTTGCGGTAGACGACGACCTTGTCCTGCGCATCCACCGCCGCGACCGAATCCTCGCAATCCTGGATGGTGGTCAACGCCGATTCCAGAATGACATCGGCGACGCCTGCCGGATCGGTGCGGCCGATCTGGTTGTTGCGGTCGATCACGATCTCGATGTGCAGGCCGTTCCTGACCAGCAGCACGGCACCCGGATTGGCGGCATCGCCACGATAGCCGACGAATTGTTTGGGATCGGCAAGCGTCGTCGAGCCGGCACCGGCGCCGAGCTTCAGCGCGCCATTGGCCACCGACAGGCCATTCACGCCTGCCCACTTGCCCGAGGTGAGCGGGGCAGCCTCGTCGAGAAAGCCCTTTGTCCAGGCGACGACCTTGGCCCCGCGCGCCGGGTTGAATTTCCCGCCCTTCTCGGCGCCGTCCGTCTCTGGGATCGCGTCGGTGCCGTAGAGCGCGTCGTAGAGCGAGCCCCAGCGCGCATTGGCGGCGTTCAGCGCATAACGCGCATTCATCACCGGCACCACCAGCTGCGGGCCGGCCACGACTGCGATTTCCGGGTCGACATTGTCGGTCGACACGCTGAAAGCCGGACCTTCGGGGAGGAGATAGCCGATCTCCCTGAGGAAGCCCTTGTAGGCCTCCATGTCGACGGGCGCGCCATTCTCGCGATACCAGCCGTCGAGCTTTTCCTGCATGGCGTCGCGTTTTTCGAGCAGTACCCGGTTCTTCGGCGCCAGGTCATGGACGATGGCTGAAAACCCGTTCCAGAAGGCGTCCGCTTCGATGCCGGTGCCGGGCAGCGCTTCCTTGGCCACGAACTCATGCAGCTCGCGGGCGATCCGCAATCCGGCGATCTCGCTGCGATCGGTCATCAGGCTACTCCAGATGAAAGGCTTTGCGGGCCTTTGGCATGTCAGGGTGGCAGGGTCAATTCAGCTTAGGGTGAAGGTGGCGTATTTAAGCGGCCGGCGCAGCTGCCAATCTCTCCGGTCGAGGGCCCATCGAGGGGAGATGGCCGGCAGGCCAGAGGGGGTCGCCGCGCGTGGAGCGCCAACCTCGTCTCTGGCTGAAGATCGCGCCCGGTCGGACCGACCCCCTCTGTCGCCTTCGGCGACATCTCCCCCTCAAGGGGGGAGATTACGCGGTCACACCGCAATCCTTGGCCGCCCAGACGCCACCGCCACCACATGCGCCTCGATGAACATGCGCTGGGCTTCGACGGTCGAGACGCGGAATTCGGTTGCGACGTCGATTTCGGCGCTGTCGGTGCCGGCTTCCTTCGCGCGCTCCGCGACGATGGCGCGGACATCGGCCTCGGCCGCCGCGATCGCCGCCGCCTCGTCGAGGAAATCGCGCACGGTTTCACCCGAGGCGAGACGAAACAGCCCTTCCTTGGGCTGGCTGACCCGCGCCTCGGCCGACACCCTGACCTGACCGACGACGGCGCCGAGCGCATTGGCGACATCGGTATCTTCCGGCACCACGCACTCATTGCCGATCAAGGGCGGTAGCCCCGCATAGTGCAGCGGCGCCGAGGCGCCGAGGCCGATGACCGGGCGGTCGAGTGCGACGCTCAGGCGAGCGATGCCGGGATGCGCGTCGACGGCGCGCTGGACCAGCGCGTGCGCCACCGTCGACGCCCCGTCGAGGCCGTCCTCGGCAAAGGCGGTTTCGAGAATATATTCGGCCGACCAGCGCGTCAGCGTCACCAGCACGCGCTCCGAGATCGCTTCCGGCGAAGCGGCGATCGGCTGGCCACGGCCGTCGCGTTTGCGGGCGAACAGCTCGGCGCCGAGGCGAGCCGCGACCGGATCCCAGTTCGCCTGCTTGCCCAGCACATGGGCGGCATCCGACGGCGTGAAGCCGGCGATATGCACCAGCCCGCGCGACACCAGCCGGTTCAGCGTCGCGTTCTGCGCGTTCGAGGTCAAAAGCCTGTCGATGGCGACCGGCGTGGCACCGATCATCTCGTAGAGCCGGGCTTCGGCGCCGGTCAGTCCCGCGGCGAGCCGGTCCGGCACGCCGGTGCGCACCGCGAAGCGGCCGTCCATGCGGCCGGGATTGGGCGCCCGCAGCTGACGTTCGAGTTCCAATGTGACGGCATTGCCATGCGCCATGCCGGCCAGCGCCAGCGGCACCAGGCGGCGCGGTCCGAGCAGTATTTTTGGGTTGAGCGCGCCATCCTCCAGCGTCACTTCGGAATCGCCGCCGAGGCCGAAGGTGCGCATGGCGACGGCCTCGACCATGGTGCGGAAGCCGCCGACGGTGGCGCCTTCCGGATCGAGCCGCGGCCGGCCGCCGTCGAGCACGGCGACGTCGGTGGTGGTGCCGCCGATGTCGGACACCATGGCATTGTCGAGCCCGGTCATGTGGCGGGCGCCGACCAGGCTGGCGGCCGGGCCGGAGAGGATGGTCTCGATCGGCCGCTGGCGGGCGAACGCCGCCGAAACCAGCGCGCCGTCGCCACGCACCACCATCAGCGGTGCCGCGATGTTGCGCTGCTCGAGGAAGCCTTCGGTCGCCGCCACCAGCCGGTCGATCATCGAGATCAGCCTGGCGTTGAGCAGCGTGGTCAGCGCCCGGCGAGGGCCGCCGAGCTTGGCAGACAGTTCGTGGCTTGATGTGACCGGCAGGCCGGTCTTTTCGCGGATCAGCTCGCGGGCGGCGATCTCGTGCGCCGGATTGCGGGTGGCGAAATAGGCGCAGACGGCAAAGCCGGACACAGAGGCGCCGAGTTCCGGCAGCGCCATTTCCAGCCCGGACAGATTGAGCTTGGCGGCATTGCCGTGCACGTCGTGGCCGCCCGGGCAAAAAACCACCGGGTCGGTGCCGAGTGCGGCTTTCAGTCCGTCGCGGGCGAGGTCTCCCTCGGAAAAGCCGATCATCACCAGCGCGACGCGGCCGCCCTGGCCCTCGACCAATGCGTTGGTGGCTAGCGTCGTCGACATCGAAACCAGCTTGATGGCGGCGGGATCGGTGCCGGCCTTCAGCAGCACCGCGTCGACGGCGCCGGAAATTCCGACGGCCAGATCATGCCGTGTGGTCAGCGCCTTGGCCTTGGCCAGCACCTTGCCCTTGTTGGGCCCCTCTTGCTTGCCTTCCGTCTCGGACCACAGCACGGCATCGGTATAGGTGCCGCCGGTGTCGATCCCGAGGAACAGTGGCCTTGGCTTGGTCTTGGTGATCATCTTTTGCGGCGGTCCGGCTGGCGAATTTATGTGCCCCTGCCCTTAGCCGATACGGAGCGGGCAATAAAGCCGCGAGCGCTGGGCCACCAGGCGTGGTTGTTGTCGGGAACAAGCAAGGTCAGCGGGACAGCACCCCCCTCTGTCCGGCAGGACAGAGGGGGGTGTGAAGGATCGCCGCCCTGGCGGGTAAGCCAAAACGACTACCCGCTGGCTACCCGACAAACCCCACCTTCTTGTGCGTACCATCGCAAAACGGCTTGTTGGCGGAATGGCCACAGCGGCAGAGGAAGGTGCGTCGGGTACGATCGACCGTGTGGCCGGTGCCGGTGACGATCTCGACATTGCCTTCGAGCTTGAGCGGGCCGTTGGTGGTCGGCGTCACCGTCAGCGGGCCGTTCCTCGCCTCGAGCGCCGGCGTGTCCTTCAGCGGCGGTTCGCCGGTGGCGGCAAAACCTGATTTGTTGTGGCTGCCGTCGCAGAACGGCTTGTTTTCGGACGCGCCGCAGCGGCACAGCGTGGCGCGGTAAAACGTTTCGCCGTCGAGCACGATCTCGGCGTGCACGGCCAGCGGGCCGTTTTCCCGCAACCGAACGGTGTTGACCACCGGCGGCTGCTCCTGCGGCCCGCCATCCTTCCTGATGTAGGTGATGGCGCCCGAGGGGCAGCTTTCGGCGATGGCGACGATCTTCTCGACGCTTGCCGCCTCGGGATGAATCCACTGGCCCGGAGCGTTGGGCACGAAGACATGCGGATCGCCGAGCACACAGTTTCGCGAATGGATGCAGCGCCTGCCGGAAAACCCGACGTCGATCTTGTCGCCTTCGACCATACCGGCCATTGCCGTGCTCCTTCTGCCTGAAGCGCGTCGCGTCAACCGGCGCGGCGCGCTCTGGGTATTCGTGCAGGTTCTCTTTTGACGCAATTCCGGACGGAAAACCGCTCCACACTTTTCCTGGAATTGGTCTATGGCTCCGGCAGGACGACCGTCAAGCTGGCAAACCGGTCAGGGGACCAGATTGATCTCCTCGGTTTCGCCGCCGCTGCAGGTATAGCAGCAATCCTCGCATTTTTCCTTGTTGCCGGGGCCGACACCCCAATAGGTCCCCTCGTCGCCATCGACCCAGGCGCCGTAGCAGATCGATTCGCCGGCGTTGCAGGATATCGGCAGCTGCTTGGTCTCGCCGTCGTCGAGGTAGAAATCCTTGTCCTCACCCGGCCAGACATAGTCACGGTCCTGGCTGTAGAGCTCGACGCGCATGGCGTTGGGATGGCTGTTCTTGATGGCAAAGGTGACATCGTCGGCATGTGCCGCCGGCGCGAACACCATGACGAGAGAAAGCGCGACCAGCGTGCGGCGCGCATAGGTATAAAACATGGTAACCCCCTGAAGTAGCGGCCCATCCGGCCGCGGAGCAACCATCGCATGCCGCATTGAATCGCTAAAGGGATGATTGCAACAATTCCCGAACTGATTTTGGGGATATCGGCGTGCGTCTCCCCTATGGCACCAGGTCGATCGTCTCGGTCGAGTGCTCCACGCAGATAAAGCAGCAGGTGTCGCAGGGCTGGTCATTGTCCGGTCCGACGCCGGCGGAAATGCTGTCGTTGCCATCGACCCAGGCGCCGTAGCAGATGTGCTCGCCCTGATTGCACGACAGCGGCACGGATTTCTGCGAGCCGGGGTCGATCAGGAATACCTTGTCGTTGCCCGGCCAGACCGTTTCGCGTTCGCGGCTGAACAGCTCGACCGCAACCGCTTCCTTGCGCAGGTTCTTGATGAAGAAGGCCATGTCGGCGGCCTGCGCCGAGGTGGTGAAGACCAAAGCCGCAAGTGCTGTCGTACGAAAGAGCATCGCGGTCTCGATCTCCCGAATCATCCCGGCAGAATCGCATGCCTGCCCCGAACTAGGAAGGCGCGGGTCACCGAGAACTCCGCCTCAATTCCGCCCATTAACGAAGTCGTAAGGAGTTGCTTAACCGTTCGCGGCTATGTCCCGCTCCGGGGGGTCTGACAAAGTGAGCATGATGAGCAACAGCCCTGACAAGCGCAATGAATGGCGCGCGATTTTTTATGTGCAAGCCCGCGTTGCCATCCTGTTTGTCCCGGTCGTTGCCAGCCTGCTGATCATCGCGGCACTTGCCGGCAACGAACGCAAATCCGTTCCAGATATTGACCGGACCGTCACGGGCTCCGTACGATAAAACGGCCCGATAGCCGGCAGTGACCAGTTGATCGAGCTATCAGCGCATTGTCGTTTAGCGCTAAGGTCATCCAATGGCTGCGTCATTGAACCAGTGGGCGCGAACGATCAAGCGCGACGTGCATGCGCTCTACCTTGCCGCGCGTGATCCCCGAACGCCGTGGTACGCCAAGGCGCTTGCCGTGTGTGTCGCAGGTTACGCCTTGTCTCCAATCGACCTGATCCCCGATTTCATCCCGGTGATTGGCTACCTCGACGACGCGATCCTGGTCCCCTTGGGTATCCTTGCGGTCGTCAAGATGATACCGCCCGAGGTGATGGCGGAACACCGGGAGGCCGCCGCCCTTGCCGCTGACAGGCCGGTGAGCCGTATCGCGGCGGTGATCATCGCTTGCATCTGGGTCGCTTCGGCCGCGCTGGCGGGATGGCTGGGGTATCGATACTTCGCTGGCTGATTCTGAAGTCGCGTTCCGGTGCGGAACAGCTCGATTGCGTTCCCGAACGCGCCTTCGAGCAGCGCCGAGCTAAAGAATTTTGGTCACCAAATTGTCGAGCCGGGAGTTCTCGCGGAAAGCCAGTCGCACCACGATGGCACCCAGGACGCCAGTCATGGCCCCACCGATAACGTCGGTCAGGTAATGCGTCCCGATGTAGATTCTCGACCAGCAGATCAGGAATGCCATGATGAGAAGCGCAATCGTCCGGCGCGGGAGACCTTGCATCGCAAAAGCCGCAACAATCGTGACGGTGGCTGTCGCATGATCGGAAGGAAATGACCAGTCGGCGCTGGGCGCGATCAACAGATGCGTTACGCCAGCATCATAGGGCCGTATCCGATGGACGAACAGAAGAATGAACTGGTTGACCGCAAGACCGAGCAGGAACGCCAGACCGGCCGACACGGCCGTGTGACGAACATGGTAACGGTCAACCTTCGCCCACCATTGCAGGACCACAGCCACCACCATGAGGGGAACGCCGATTTGTGAGACGCCGATCATTGCTTTATCAAGAAAAGGGCTGATCCCGGCCTCGGCGTTTATCCAGTGCGTTAATGCTGCATCCATTTGGCGTCAGTTCCGTAGTTGATCGTGAGGTGGATTTTTGAAACCCGTCGATGAACACCGCATCCATCAGATTTTCGAAGTCAGCGTATGGCTCAAGGGCGCGCATGCCCTGATCGAATGCATCGGCGGGATCCTGCTTTATATTGTCACCACCGATGCCATTGCCTCCTGGGTCAATGCTTTCACCGCAGAGGAGTTGATCGAGGATCCGAACGATTTCATAGCTGGCTATCTGTCGCAGATGGCAAGCCATTTTTCGATCGCCAGCAAGGAGTTTTATGCCTTCTACCTGCTCAGCCACGGCCTGACAAAGCTGGCCTTGGTTGCCGGGCTCTTGAGAGGCAAGCTCTGGTCGTACCCGGCATCGCTCGCGGCATTGGGCTTATTCATGGTCTATCAAGTCTACCGCTACTCATACACCCATTCGGCCGGCCTGCTCGTCCTGACCGTCTTCGATGCGGTCGTCATGGTGCTGATCTGGCAAGAGTGGAAGGTCGTGCGACGACATAAGCCAGCGTGACAGCTGAACTACCGGCCACGTCCCTGGCGCTGCCTCAATAAAAGCGCGGGATTGGGCCGTTCTGTGGCGTGGTTCGATCGCCGAGGTCGAGAAAGACCTCGTCGACGTAGCACCATCCCCAGCCTTCCGGCGGGTCGTAGCCCTCGATGATCGGATGGCGTGTGGCGTGGAAATGCTTGGTGGCGTGGCGGTTGGGCGAGTCGTCGCAGCAGCCGACATGGCCGCAGGTGCGGCACAGCCGCAGATGCACCCATTCCGACCCGCTCTTCAGGCATTCCTCGCAGCCGAGCGCACTCGGCGTCACCTTCCTGATGTCGCGCGTATGTCTGCATTCATCCATCATGGTCTCCCTGCCGTTTGAGGTGCGTCGGCGTTGCCGCCCGCGAGATATGCATGCAATGCCGCGACCACCTGGGCGCCTTCGCCGACAGCCGCCGCGACGCGCTTGACCGAGCCGGAGCGGACGTCGCCGATGGCGAACACACCGCTGCGGCTTGTCTCCATCTGCGCCGATCCCAGCTCCGGTCCGGTGCGCACGAAACCCTTGGCGTCCAGCGCCACGTCGCAGTTCGCCAGCCAGTCGGTGTTCGGGTCGGCGCCGATGAACAGGAAGAGATGGCGGATCGGGCGCGTCGTTTCCGCGCCGCTGGCGCGGTTGCGCCAGCGCACAGTGGCAAGATTGCCCTCGTCGCCTTCCAAAGCCACGATTTCGGTCCCGGTCAGGACCTCGATGTTCGGTTGCGCCCTGATGCGCTCGACCAGATAGCGCGACATGCTGGCATCGAGGCTGCCGCCGCGCGCCAGCAGCGCCACTTTCCGCGTATGGCTGGCCAGATAGACAGCCGCCTGCCCAGCCGAATTGCCGGCGCCGACCAGCGCCACTTCCTGGCCCGCGCAAAGCCGGCCTTCGATGGGCGACGCCCAATAGTGCACGGACGTTCCCTCGAACCGCGCCAGATTGGCGACATCGAGGCGGCGATAGCGCGCGCCGCTGGCGATCACCACGCTGCGCGTGCGCACGGTCTCGCCGTCGCCGACGTCAAGCCTGTAGCGGGCGCCGTCAGTGGCTGCACTCAAAAGCTTCGCCTCGTCGGGGATCACCATTTCGACGCCGAATTTCTGCGCCTGGTTGTAGGCGCGCGCCATCAGCGCCATGCCCGAAATGCCCGTGGGGAAACCGAGATAGTTCTCGATGCGCGACGAGGCGCCCGCCTGTCCGCCGAAGGCACGGCAATCGAGCACGATGGTCGACAGCCCTTCGGACGCCGCATAGACCGCGGCCGCCAGCCCCGCCGGTCCGGCGCCGACAATGGCGACGTCGTATAATTTGTCGGCATCGATCGGCCGCAGCAGGCCGATGCAGCGGGCGAGGTCCTTTTCGCCGGGATTGAGCAGCAGCCTGCCGTTCGGGCACAGCACGATCGGCAGATGGTGAGGGTCGACCTCGAAGCGCTCGACCAGGGTTCTGGCGCAAGGATCGCTGTCGGAATCCAGCACGCGGTGCGGCTGGCCGCTGCGGGCCAGGAAGCCCTGCAGCCGCAAGACGTCGGCATTGGCGACAGGTCCGATGATGATCGGCCCACTGGTGGCGCTTTCCAAAAGCCCGACACGGCGCAGGATCAGCGCCCGCATGATGCGCTCACCGAGATTGGCCTCCTGCACCATCAGATCGCGCAGCCTCTGCGAGGGGATGACGAACGCCTCCACCGGTTCGGCGGCCTCGGCATTGACCAGCGACGGACGCGCCGAAAGCTGGGCCAGCTCGCCGACGAAACTGCCCGCACCATGCGTGACGATCGTCTCGCGCCGGCCGAGCCCACCATCCTGGGTGATGTCCACCTTACCGGAAAGGACCACGATCAGGCCGGGCGCCACATCGCCGGCTTTAACGATGGGTTCGCCGGCGGCATAGGTGCTGGCCTCGCCGAACCGGCGCATGCGATCGATGTCCGCCTCGGCCAGAGTGGGGAAGGCTTGATCGCGACGAGCGCCGAAGATCGGGTTGGTGGATTGCGACATGGCTTCGAGCGTATCGAAGCGGCCGCGGAGTTTGAAGCGGTTTGTTAGGGGACTGGCCGGAAGGGGAGGTTGGCGGCAAAGAAAAAGCCCGGACGAACCGGGCTTTTTCTCTGAGTTTCTGAACCGTCGAATGGTTCGAAACGGGAATTTGGTGCCCAGAAGAGGACTCGAACCTCCACTCCTTGCGGAACACGGACCTGAACCGTGCGCGTCTACCAATTCCGCCATCTGGGCTGGTGCGGGCTCATGTAAGCGGGCAAGCGATGTGTGTCAACGCGCTTTTTTCAAAGCCGTTTGCTGCTTGCCGGCTCAAGGACTGTCAGCCCTCCAGCACTTCCTTCGAAGCCACGGTCGAATCGGCGTTGAGCTGGTAGATGACCGGCACGCCGGTGCCGAGTTCCAGCTTGACGATCTCCTCGCCCGACTTGCCGTCCAGCGCCATGATCAGCGCGCGCAGCGAGTTGCCGTGCGCGGCGACCAGCACGGTGCCGCCGCGCAGCACATGCGGCTGCAGATCGTGCAGGTAGTAGGGCCAGACGCGGGCGCCGGTGTCCTTCAGGCTTTCGCCGGCGGGCGGCGCCACGTCATAGGAACGGCGCCAGACATGCACCTGCTCCTCGCCCCATTTCTTGCGGGCGTCGTCCTTGTTGAGGCCGGAAAGATCGCCATAGTCGCGTTCGTTCAGGGCCTGGTCGCGGATGGTTTTCAGATCGCTCTGGCCGACGGCGTCGAGAACGTGCTGGCAGGTCTTCTGCGCCCGGATCAGCGCCGAGGTGAAGGCGATGTCGAACTTCAGGCCGCGCGCCTTGAGTTTCTGGCCGGCGGCCTTGGCCTCGGCGTGGCCCTGCTCGGTCAGGTCGACATCGCGCCAGCCGGTGAACAGGTTCTTCAGATTCCATTCGCTCTGGCCGTGGCGCACGAGCACGAGGGTTCTCGACATGTTTGCTCCTTCGGGTTGGCAGATCGGCAAGTTGGCGGATTGGCCGCTCAGCTGAGGCCGAGCACGTCCCGCATCGAATACAGTCCCGGTTTGCGGCCGCGCGCCCACAGGGCGGCCTTGATGGCGCCGCGGGCGAAGATGGCGCGGTCCTCGGCATGGTGAGCCAGCGTGATGCGCTCGCCGGTGCCGGCCAGCAGCACGCTGTGATCGCCGACCACCGAGCCGCCGCGCAGCGTGGCAAAGCCGATCGAGCCCGTCTTGCGCACGCCGGTATGGCCGTCGCGGACGCGCACATCATTGCCGGCCAACGCGATGCCACGCCCGGCGGCAGCGGCCTCGCCGAGCAGAAGTGCGGTGCCCGACGGCGCGTCGACCTTGTGCTTGTGGTGCATTTCGAGGATCTCGATGTCGAAATCGTCTGCATCGAGCGCGCGCGCCGCCTGTTCGACCAGCACCGCCAGAAGATTGACGCCAAGGCTCATATTGCCCGACTTGACGATCGTCGCATGACGCGCCGCCGCGGTGATCTTGGCGTTGTCGTCGGCCGTGCATCCGGTTGTGCCGATGACATGGACGATATGCGCCTGCGCCGCGTAGCCGGCGAACTCGACTGATGAGGCCGGGGTGGTGAAATCGAGCACGCCATCGGCCTTGGCGAAGACCGGCAGCGGGTCATCGCCGATCGCCACATCGATGCGGCCGACGCCGGCGAGTTCGCCTGCGTCCTTGCCCAGATGGGGCGAACCCGCACGCTCGACCGCGCCGATGACGCGAGCACCCGGGATGGTGTGGATGGCACGGATCAGCGTCTGGCCCATGCGGCCGGCGGCGCCGACCACCACCAGGCCCATATCGCTTGCGATCCTGTCGGTTGCGGGCGTCTCGCTCATGTCGTGCTCCCGGCGATGCTTTGCGTCTGGATGTTGCGAATTGGGCCTTGGGCCGAAGTCTGGATCGGAGCGCTGTCGTCGACAAGCCCCAGGCCCTTGACGCCCTGGATGCGGTGGAAACGCGCATAGACGCTGTGCGGATCGGCCATCAGCGAGGCATGCGTGCCCTCTTCGACCAGCCGGCCCTGTTCCATGACGATGATGTGGTCGGCGTTGACCACCGTCGACAGCCGGTGCGCGATGACGATGGTGGTGCGGCCTTCCATGACCTTTGTGAGCGCCTGCTGGACGCGGGCCTCGGCCTCGTTGTCGAGCGCCGATGTCGCCTCGTCGAGCAACAGGATCGGCGCCTGCCGCACGATGGCGCGCGCAATCGACACGCGCTGGCGCTGGCCGCCCGACAGCGTCACGCCGTTTTCGCCGACCGGCGTGTCATAGCCCTGCGGCTGCTGGCGGATGAAATCGTCGGCCGCGGCCTGCCTTGCGGCCTGCTCGATCTCGGCATCGGTGGCGCTCAGCCGGCCGTAGCGGATGTTGTCGCGGATGGTGCCTTCGAACAGATAGGGCTGCTGCGAGACATAGGCGATGGAGCCGCGCAGCGACTGCTTTGTGACCTTCGAGATGTCCTGGCCGTCGATCTCGATTCTGCCCGCGTCGACGTCATAGAAGCGCTGCAGCAGCGCCACCAATGTCGTCTTGCCGGCGCCCGAGGCGCCGACGATGGCCGTCACCTTGCCGGCGGCGGCGACGAAGCTCAGATCGTGCAGGACCGGCGCCTCCTCGACATAGCGGAAGGAGACCTTGTCGAAGCGCACTTCGCCAGAGGTGAATTTCGCCTCGGCGGCGCCAGCAGCGTCACTTTGCTGCGGCTCGATGTCGAGAAGCTCATAGATCATGCGCGCATTGACCAGCGCGCGTTCCATGCCGACCTGCATGCGCGCCAGCCGGCGGGCCGGATCATAGGCGAGCGTCAGCGCCGTGATGAAAGAAAACACCGCGCCCGGCGGCTGGCCGAGGACGGTGGCCCGATAACCGGAATAGGCGATGACGCTGGCGAAAGCGATGCCGGCCAGCAGCTCGGAAACCGGCGTCAGCCGCTCGGAGACGCGGGCGATCTTGTTCGAGCGCTGTTCCGCATCCTCGGCAAGCTTGCTGATCCTGCGCGACAGCTCGTCTTCCATGGTGAAGGCCTTGACGATGGCGATGCCTTGCGTGGCCTCCTGCATGGCGCCGATCAGCCGCGAGTTGATCTGCACCGATTCGCGCGTGATGCGGCGCACCCGGCGCATCAGGTAGGTGACGGTCCAGATCAGCGGCGGCCCGATCAGCAGCGAGCTCAGCGAAAGTATCGGATCCTGGTAGATCATGACGCCGACCAGGCCGATCAGCGAGACGGCGTCGCGCGCCGTCGAGGTCACCGTCATCGACAACAGGTCGCGAATGCCGTTGACGTTCTCGTTGACCTGCGCGGCCAGCCGCCCGGACCTTGTGTCGTTGAAGAAGGAGACGCCGAGCTTCATCAGATGGTTGAAGATGCGCTGCTGGTAGCGCGCCACCAGATTGTTGCCGATCCTGGCCATCGTCACCGCCTGGCCGTAGCCGGCAAGGCCGCGCAGGATGAAAGCGCCGAGCAGTGCCGCGCAGATCCATGGGATCAGGTCGCCGCGCCGTTCATAGAATATCTGGTTCACGACAGGGCTCATGATCCAGGCTGCAAGCGCCGTCGTCGCCGACACGGTCAGCAGGCAGAGGATCGTGAAGATGTACGCGCCTCGATATTCGCGGCCGTTTTCCTGGAGGATGCGGCGGATGACCGCCACGATCTCGCCCGCACGGGGTTTCGACAGGTTGGGGGGCTGAAATGTCAAATCGGAGCGCTTCGTAGGTTTCCGCTTCCCGCGGCCGGGCAATTCGGCACCCCTCTTAACGCCAAGGAGCCGGCTTGCCTATGCCTTGGGATGACTAACTTCGTCGCGCCAGCGCCGGCCCTCTGTCTGGACGCCGAACAGCGAGGGGTTCCTGGCGTAGGCGGCAAGGCCCAGGAGTGCGGCCAGCGGGTGGGTGATGACATAGACCGGCATGGTCCGCATCAGCGCGCTGTGCGGCGCCTTGTCCTCGAAGGCGGCGCGGAAATTGCCGGCTTTCAGCGCCGGCACGATCTTTTGCGCGATGCCGCCGGTGAGGAACACGCCGCCACGGCTCATGAACACCAGAGCGAGGTCGCCGGCGGTGCGCCCGAGGCAGGTGACGAAGGTCTCCAGCGCTTCCTCCGCGACCGCATCGGCTTTCGCCAGTGCGGCGGCGGTGACCTCGGCCGGCGTGGTGAAGGGCGACGGCTTGCCATCCGCCTTGGCCACCGCCCGGTAGACGTTGACCAGACCGCGCCCGCACAGGATCTGCTCGCCCGAAATGCGACCCTCGAGCTTCTCGATATGCGGGAAAACCTCGAAATCGCGGGCCGAGCGCGGGCCGATGTCCATATGGCCGCCCTCGCCGGGCACTGGAATCCAGTGGCGCAGCGCATGGACCAGCCCGGCGACGCCGAGCCCGGTTCCCGGACCGAGCACGACGCGGCCGGCATTGGGCTCCGGCGTGCCGCCGCCGATCTTTTCCATGTGCTCCTCGCCGAGCGCGACGACGGCCAGCGCCTGCGCTTCGAAATCGTTGAGCACGACGATGTCGCTCAGGCCGAGGCTGGCGAACATTTTTCTCGGCTTGACGATCCACGGGCAGTTGGTGAGCTCGATCTCGTCGCCGTCGACCGGGCCGGCCACAGCCAGCACCGCCGAATTGGGACGCACCGACGAGCGGTCGAGCACGGCCGCCTGGATCGCCTCGTCGATGGTGTTGTAATTGGCGGTCTGGACGATGGTCGGCTCGCCGGCCTCGGAATTGGCGTCGAGCACGATCGAAAAGCGCGCATTGGTCCCGCCAATGTCGCCGATCAGGATCGGAAACCGCAACAAAGTATCGTCGTCACCTGCCATGCTTTTGTCCGTCTCGTTCCTGGCAGCCTCTCACCGCCTCGTCGTTGACTAGCGCATGACCTTGCAAAGGGAAAGCCGCTTCGGCGTCGGGCCAGGGCTTACCCGTCCAGCGTTGGCGCTGCCCCTCACCTGCCTGCCAGCTTCGGCAAACAATTTGTCTCCAGCACAAGTTGGAGCTCGAGCGCGCCCTGACGGTCAGTTTCCAGGCGGCCGTGGCCGCGGCAGCGGGATGCCGATCTCGGGGGTCGCGGTGAAGGCGTTCAGCGAGCTTGGTAATCCGGCCGCGGCCGGGGTGGCGGGCAGCGACGGCGCTTCGGGTTCGGACGTGGCCACCGCAACCGGCACGGCGCCGCCATGGTAGGTCGCGGCCTCGGCGGAGGCCGGCCCCGGCGCGTCGAGCACGGCGCGGCATTCCTGGGGCAGGTTTGCCATCGTCATCAGGTCGCGTGCCTTCGGCGCATCCGGGTTCTTGTTGGGGCGCCATGGCTCCTCGGTAAACCACCAGGCCAGCGGCTTGCCGCAGCCATCATCGTCCGGCGTCGCTTCCTGCGCCTTGCAGCCGGGCGAACCCGGCTGGCAGCCGAGGCGCATGTGGAAATGATAGTCGTGACCCCAGAACGGCCTGATCTTGCGCAGCCATGAGCGGTCGCCCTTGACGGTGTCGCAGAGCTTTTTCTTGATGCCCGGGTTGACCAGGATGCGCTCGACTTGGCTGTAGCTCGCCGCCCGCTTCAGAAGCCTTGTATGCGCGGGCGTCCACAGCGCGTCCTTCACCAGATGGGTCTTCTCGTCGACCATCAAGGTGGCGCTCATCGATTCGCGCTGCGCCATCGACAGCGGATGGCTGGGCATCGGCGTCAGCCAGATGTCGGCGTCGAGCCCTATCTGGTGCGAGGCATGCCCGGTCATCATCGGGCCGCCGCGCGGCTGCGAAATGTCGCCGATCAGCAAGCCGGGCCAACCATCGACCGCTGCGTCGCGCGACAATTTCTCGATCACCGCGATCATCGCCGGATGGCCCCAGCGGCGGTTGCGTGACGGCCGCATCAGCTCCCAGGTAGGACCGTACATGGGAATGGCGACGCCGCCGGCGAAGCAGCCCTTGGAATAGAAGCCGATCGACTGCGCGGCGGCCGCCGCCGGCAGCTTCTTGGCGCCGAACAGGTCTTTTGCCCGTTCCTCGGCCGCTGCCGGCTGCGACGCGAGCCCGAGCACTGCAAACAGGCCGAGCGCGGCTGCCAGCAGTGGTTTTTTGCTTAGAAATGGCCGCATCGCTGTTTTCATGAAACCGGTTTCCCACCGCAATCCCGAGGTCGAATCATAGCACGCCGCGCCCGCGGCTTCGACCGTTAGCGCTTCATCGGGCTGCGCGGCTCGCCGTCACGCCAGTCGCCGCTTGCCCACATGTGGTCGAAGGCGGCGCGGTAGTCCGGAAAGCGAAAGCGATAGCCCGCCGCCTTGATCGCCGTGTTGGCGACACGCTTGTTCTCGCCATAGAAGGACCGCGCCATGGGCGAAAGTTGGGCGTCGTCGAAGGGAATTTCGGGCGGCGGTGTGACACCCATCAGCGAAGCGGCATAGGCCACGACATCCTGCGGCGGCGCCGGCAGATCATCGGTGACGTTGAAGATGCCGCCTGTGTTTCCTTCGATCAGCTGCCAAAGCGCACCGGCAATGTCGTCGCAATGGATGCGGTTGAACACCTGGTCCGGCTTGACCAGCCGCCTTGCGGTGCCGTTTTCCAGATTGACCAGGGCGTTGCGGCCCGGCCCGTAAATACCGGACAGGCGCAGGATCGCCACCGGCCGGCCGATGTCCTTGCCCAGTTGCAGCCAGTCCTGTTCGGCGGCGACCCGCATCACCGAGCGCTTCGACACCGGCCGGCATTCGGCGTTTTCATCGACCCATGCGCCGTCGTAGTTGCCGTAGACGCCGACGGTCGAGAGATAGCCGATCCATTCGAGCGCCGGCATTTGAGCGATTGCCTCTCGCGCGGCATTCAGAACGGAATCGCCGGTCTCTTCCGGGGCGACCGAGATCACCAGATGCGTTGTTTTTTCCAGCGCATCCGCGACTTCGTCGGTCAGCACACCATCGAACAGCAGCGGTGCGATGCCGGCCTGGCGCAGCGCCTCGAACTTTTCCGGCGACCGCGTCGTACCGAATATGTTGGCGGCCCCCTTGTTGGCGCGGGCAAAGGCCTTGCCGGAATAGCCGGCGCCGAAGATGAAGACCTGTTTCTCGCTCATACATGCGTCCTGGTTGGCCGCGCCAGACGCCATTCGTCGCGCACGGCTGCATCGGTCTCGGTTTTCAGGCTGATAGCTGCCCGTTCTGAGTATTCGGCATCGGGCACCAACCGCGCCAGCGCCCATATTGCCGCGCCCCGCACCAGCGGCGACGGATCGCCGAGCAAGGTACGCACCGTGCCGGCAAGTGCCGCATCACCGGAATTGCCGGCGGCGATCAGCACGTTGCGGACGAAACGATCGCGGCCGATGCGTTTTATCGGTGAACCGGAGAAGAAGACGCGGAACGCCGCGTCATCCAATCGCAACAGGTCGGCGAGCGGTGGCTCGCGCAATTCGTCGCGCGCGGCAAGCTTGGCCTCCGAGGCCGCCCGGGCGAACTTGTTCCACGGGCAGGCGGCCAGGCAATCATCGCAGCCATAGATGCGGTTGCCGATCTTCTCGCGGAATTCATGCGGGATCGGGCCTTTGTTCTCGATGGTGAGATAGGAGATGCAGCGCCGCGCATCGAGCCGGTAGGGCGCCGGGAACGCATCGGTCGGGCACACGTCGAGGCAGGCGCGGCAGGAGCCGCAATGATCGATCTCCGCCCGGTCGGGCACCAGTTCGGCGGTGGTGAAGATGGTGCCGAGGAACAGCCAGGAGCCGTATTCGCGGCTGACCAGGTTGGTGTGCTTGCCTTGCCAGCCAAGCCCGGCGGCCTCGGCCAGCGGTTTTTCCATCACCGGTGCGGTGTCGACGAACACCTTCACGTCGCCGCCGGCACGGGCCACGATCTTGCCGGCGATTTCCTTCAGCCGGCCCTTCATCACGTCGTGATAGTCGCGGTTCTGCGCATAGACCGAGATCGCGCCGCGGTCGCGCTTGGCCAGCACGCCGCGCGGATCATGGTCGGGACCGTAATTCATCGCCAGCACGATGATCGAGCGCACCTGCGGCCACAGTGCCGTCGGTTCGCCACGGCGTTGCAGCGTCTCGGCGATCCAGTCCATCGAGCCGTGAAAGCCGTCGGCGACGAATTCGGCCAGCCGCGCCGGCGCCAGCGGGATCGCATCGGGGGTGGTGACGGCGACGGCATCGAAGCCGGCGCGACGCGCCTCCGCGTCGATCAGCGCGCGCAGTTTCGCGGCGTCAGAAGTCGAGGTCCGCATAATGTGACACCGGCGACAGGCCGCGCACCCGGTCGGTCAAAAGCGGCCTGAAGGAGGGCCGTGACTTGACCCGCGTGTACCATTCGCGCGCCGCAGGGTGCTCGCGCCAGTCGATCTCGCCGAGGTAATCGAGCACCGACAGCGTCGCGGCGGCGGCCAGATCGGCATAGGTGACCCTTGGGCCGGCCAGCCAATGGCGGGTGCCGGCCAGCCAGTTGGTGTATTTCATGTGCTGGCGGATGTTGGCGCGCGCGGCCCGGATCGCGCCCGAATCGGGCGAGCCGCCGCCCGCGGTCTCCGGCATCACCGGCTTCAGCACCCGTTCGCGCACCAGATGGCGGGTGACTTCGCTTTCGGCCTTGTTGAGGTACCAGTCGATCAGCCGGCGTATTTCGGCGCGTTGCATCGGATCCTCGGCGAACAGCCGCTTTTCGCGCTTCAAGACGCCGCGTGTTTCATCGAGATATTCCGAGATCACCGTCGCGCCGACGATCGGCACGTCGCCTTCGGCCAGCAGGATCGGCAGTGTCCCGGCCGGGTTCAGCGCCAGGAACTCCTTGCGCCGTGTCCACGGCTTTTCCTCGATCAGGGCCAGCTCCTCGCCATATTCGCCGAAAGCGAGGCGGACGAAGCGACAGGTGGCGAACATGGGATGGTGGAAAAGCGTCAGCATGGTTCCGCGATGATAAAGCGCACTGGCGAATCGCAGGGCGCACCGGTAAGTCTTGGCCGCCCGGTTAGCGGGCCGTCAGGGTGTTGCGACCTATAGGGGGACTTGCACGCCATGACAAGCAAGCCGTTCTGTCAGCCGTCACGCCAATTCCGAGGTAGCCATGGAAAGCCAGCCAATCGTCGAAGCCCTGCTGCTCGGCCTGCTGGAGGGGCTGACTGAGTTCATCCCCGTCTCATCCACCGGCCATATCCTGCTCGCCGGCCATTTCCTTGGCTTCCACTCGACCGGCAAGGCCTTCGAGATCCTGATCCAGCTCGGCGCCATCCTGGCGATCCTCAGCGTCTATTTCCGCCGGCTGTGGCAAATGCTGGTCGACCTGCCGCGTGACCGGCTGACACGTCATTTCGCCATCGGCATCCTGATCGCTTTCCTGCCGGCGGCGATCATCGGCGCACTGGCGCATGATTTCATCAAGACGGTGCTGTTCGAATCGCCACGGATGATCTGTATCATGCTGATCATCGGCGGCTTCGTGCTGCTGGCGGTGGACCGCATGAACCTCAAGCCGGTCTATCGCGACGTCGAGCGATTCCCGACCCGGCTTTACCTACAGATCGGGCTTTTCCAGTGCCTGTCGCTCGTTCCCGGCACGTCACGCTCGGGTTCGACAATCGTCGGCGCGCTGCTGCTGGGCGTCGACAAGCGGGCGGCGGCGGAGTTCTCCTTCTTCCTCGCCATCCCGACGATGGTCGGCGCCTTCGCCTTCGACCTGTTCAAGAACCGCAACGTGCTGAGCAGCGCCGACCTGCCAATCATCGCCGTCGGCTTCGTCGCCGCCTTCGTCACCGCGCTGATCGTCGTGCGCTTCCTGCTCGATTACGTCTCTCGCAACGGATACTCGCTGTTCGGCTGGTGGCGGCTGGTGGTGGGTGGTGTGGGGTTGGTTGGCTTGATGATCTGGGGGTGAGCTTACCCTCAACTCCGCCCATAAAACGCATTCTCGACATGCACCGGCCAGCGCCAGGGCAGCACCGCGACCATGTCGAAGCGCATCGACAGTCGGCCGTAGTCCGTCTGGCGCGACAGCCAGATATCGGCGGCACCCTCGATGCGGCGCTCCGATTCATGGCCGATCGCCTCCATGGCTTCCATCAGCGTGCGGCGGGCCTTGACCTCGACGAACAGCACGAGATCGCCGCGCCGCGCGATCAGGTCGATCTCGCCGAAGCGCGTGCGATGGCGGCGCGCGAGGATCCGGTAGCCCTTCAGCATCAGCGCCGCCGCCGCCAGCCATTCGCCGCGATGGCCGCGCCGATAGGCTTTTTGGCGGCTTGCGCTCGGCCGCTCAGCCAACGTCGCTTTCTCCAGCGGCATCCCTGAGCTCAAGCAGCCGCCGATAGAGCGCCTGTTTCTGGCCGCCTGTCATTTTCGCGGCTTCCGCCGCCGCCTTGGAGGCCGGCATCTCGGCGGCGAGCGACAGCAACAGCCGGTCGATATCGGCCGGTTCGTCGGCCTTGGCCTCGGCCGGACCGACGCAGACGACGATCTCGCCCTTGGGCGTATCGGCCGCCGCATAGTGGTCGGCCAGCGCCTGCAGGGTGCCGGTGCGCATCTCCTCGAAGGTCTTGGTCAATTCACGGCCGATCGCGGCCTTGCGCTCGCCGCCGAGCGCTTCGACCATGGCGCCGAGGGATTCTGCCAGCCGGCGCGGCGATTCGAAGAAGATCAGCGTCGCCGGCACTGCCTTCAGTGCCCCCAGCCGCGTCAGCCGCTGCCCTGATTTGACCGGCAAAAAACCGGCGAACAGGAAGGCGTCCGACGGCAGGCCGGATGCCGTCAACGCCGCGAGCGGCGCCGACGGGCCGGGGATGGGCACGACGCGAATGCCGTGGTCGAGCGCCTCGCCGACCAGCCGGTAGCCCGGATCGGACACCAGCGGCGTGCCCGCGTCGGAAATCAGCGCCACGCTCTGTCCTGCCTGGAGCGCCGCGATCAGCTTCGGCCCGGCCTCGCCGGCATTGTGCTCGTGATAGGCCGTGGTGCGGCGGCGAATGGCGTAGCGGTCGAGCAGCACGCGCGACACCCGCGTGTCCTCGCAGGCGACGATGTCGGCGGCGGCCAGCGTCTCCAGCGCGCGCAGCGTGATGTCGGCGAGATTGCCGATCGGCGTTGCCACCAGATAGAGCGCCGGCTCGAGCGGCCGCGCCGCGATCTCGGTCTGACCGACCACATAGCTGCGCTTGCCCGTCTCGCCGGTCACTGATGCCTTCTCCATTCAGCCCTGTTTGGCACGGCCGGCGCCGGCTTGCAAAAGCTGACGTCGATGTAAGGAACTCGCCATTCCTTTGCCACAGTAGGGAACGAAACCGGCTACGGCAGATTTACCCCCTGATTCCCGAGGAGGACAGGATGGATAGCCTGAAGATACAGGACGCTTTCGAACCCTATCATGCCGACCGCGACCGCGTGGCCGTACGCAAGGACAAGCGCCTGACCGCCAAGACCGACGCCAGCCTGGCCAAGCAGGCCCGCTTGCCCACGAACGTCAGGCTTTCCGACACCAAGCCCGACAGCACGACGGAGCACTGACCGGACGATGCCCAATCGCTTCGACATTTTCATCACCCGTCTTGAAACGAAAAACGCCCGCAACGGCGAGCCGCTATCCCCGATAGGCGACCAGCACCGCGCCCGCCGCGATAAGGGCGACGCCAAGCCAGTTCGCACCGGAGAGTCGCTCGCCGAGAAAGGCCGCGCCAAACACCGCCACAAGCACGACGCTTAGCTTGTCGATCGGCGCCACCTGCGCCGCATTGCCGATCTTCAGGGCACGGAAGTAGCAAAGCCACGAGGCGCCGGTCGCCAGGCCGGACAGGCCGAGGAAAGCCCAAGTCTTTCCCGAGATCGTCGCCGGCGACTGGAATTGGCCGCTGGCCAGCAGGATCGCACCGAGCACGATCAGGATGATGACCGTGCGGATGAAGGTGGCGAAATCGGAATTGATGTCTTCGATGCCGACCTTGGCGAAGATCGCCGTGAGCGCTGCGAACGCAGCCGACAGCAGAGCCCAGAATTGCCAGGAGGAAACGGTCAGGTTCATTAGGCAGCGAGAGCCCTAGCTTTCTTCAATGCCGTTCCGTCCGGCTTAGGTGCCTCCCTTGAGGCCTTAACGCCCGGAGCAATCTTGTAAATTACTCCTTCATCCACCTCAACACCGTCAAATGTGCTATTTGCGAATCGCATTAGATTACTCGCCACGGTAAAAGAATTCGATCTCCCGCCAGTAAGAATTGACAACAAAGATGCCTTATTTATGAAGTGGTTCGTGGTATTAGCCACCGTCACTTCGTCAAGAGAAATAGGTGAGTTAATTGCTAGCAGGATACGGTCGATAAATCTGTTTACGGTCGTCGGCCCGTGCGTTTCTACGTCGGGCGACGCGATATAGAGTTCCCATTTCGAGGAGTCGTGAAGCCGTAGCCACATAGCCGCTGCTATGGGCAGTCCCGCAGCCTCCAGCGCTTTGACCGCCGTCAACCCGGCTTCAATGTCGGATTCTACCAGTGTCGTCTTATCCATGCCAACACACCTGTTTTGCCACGGGTCACCGCCGTGACCATGTTAGTCGCTTCTGCTGAAGTCCAAAACTTATATCGCGAATCGACATCCCAAGCCTTCACTGTGTTCCAGTAAGCTCGAAAAGCGGCACTTGCTTGCTCCTCTGCTGCCAAAGCGGCGGCCAATTGCCCCAATTTCACCAACTCACCCAACTTGTGGCCGTTGTTATAGATCTGGTTCACAAAGTTTTTATCAGGCAGATCGTTGGCCCGAAATGCGGAAGCAATTTTCGCTTTCAGGGCGCATTCAACGGCAATTCCTGACATGTAGTATGCCGCGTCGTGTTCACTGCTGTTTAGAAGCACTCGCGCAGTTCGCGCAAATATCCTAGATTTTAGTCGCCATTCGTCCCTTGTCATTCCACACCCCCCAATGCGGAACGATACTGGAGATTCTCGTTGAAGGAAACTTGCGTTAACGGCAGATGATCTATCGCGCCAGGTCCGCCACCACGGCGTCGAGCACAATCATGCCGGCCGGCGTGGCGCGCAGCCGCGCATTGCCGATCGGCGCCACCAGCCCCTCGCCCTGCAGCATCGATAGCCGCGCGCTCGACAGGCCGCGTCCGGAGAACGCTTCGTAGCGGGAGAGGTCGATGCCCTCGGCCAGCCGCAGGCCCATCAGCAGGAACTCGTCGGCCTCTTCCGAACGCGTCAGGATCTCGCCGCCGGTGACGCCATGGCCCTTGGCTTCGACCAGATTGGCCCAGGTTTCCGGCATCCGTTCGGCGATCGTCACCGTGCGGCGGCCGTTCTCGACGAAGCGACCATGCGCGCCGGGGCCGACGCCGACATATTCGCCATAGCGCCAGTAGGTCAGGTTGTGCCGGCTTTCGGCGCCCGGCCTGGCGTGGTTGGAAATCTCGTAGGCCGGCAGGCCGTGCGCCGATGTGATGTCCTGCGTCAGCGCATAAAGGTCGGCGGCGTGGTCATTGTCGGGGATGATGAATTTCTTCGCCGCATGCAGCGCGTGAAACGGCGTGCCTTCCTCGATGGTCAGCTGGTAGAGCGACAGATGATCGGCGGCGTGGCCGATCGCCTGTTCGAGTTCCGATGCCCAAGCCTCCAGCGTCTGGCCGGGTCGCGCATAGATCAGGTCGAAGGACAATCTGGGAAAGATCTCTCGGGCCAAACCGATCGCATGCAGCGCTTCCTCGACATTGTGCAGCCGGCCGAGGAAGCGCAAATCCTTGTCGTTCAGCGCCTGCACCCCGAGCGAGACACGATTGACGCCCGCCGCCCGGTAGCCGCGAAAACGTTCGGCCTCGACCGAGGACGGATTGGCCTCAAGCGTCACCTCGATGCCGTCAGGAACGGTCCAGTTCCTAGCCACGGCGTCCAGAACCCTGGCCACCGTTTCCGGCTTCATCAGCGACGGCGTGCCGCCGCCGAGAAAAATGCTGGTCACCTCGCGCGGCCCGGTGCGTTCGTGCATCGTCGCAAGCTCGGCCTCGAAGGCGCTGGCAAAACGATCCTGGTCGACCGGCTGATGGCGGACATGGCTGTTGAAATCGCAATAGGGGCATTTGGCCGCGCAGAACGGCCAATGGATATAGACGCCGAAGCCGGGCGCCCGGTCGAGCAGCATGCTCATGTCGAGCCCAATCTCGCCTTGGCGAATTTCTGGAAAGCGCGGGCGCGGTGCGACAGCGCCGTCGGCTGGCCGGGCTTCCAGCCGTGTTTTTCCTCGGCGCTCATCTCGCCGAAGGTTTTTTCGAAGCCATCGGGCAAAAACACCGGGTCGTAACCGAAACCGAGGTCACCGCGCGGCGGCCAGACCAGCGTGCCTTCGGCCTCGCCGCGATAATATTCGGCCTCGCCGTCGGGGAACGCCAGGCAGATGACGGCGACAAAGCGGCCCTTGCGCTGTTCGGCCGAGGCGGCGCCGACTTCCTGCAGCGCCACTTCGGTGCGCTGCATGGCCATGCGGAAATCGCGCGAGCCGTCAGGGGTCTCGGCCCAATTGGCGGTGTAGACGCCGGGCGCGCCGTCGAGCGCGTCGACGCACAGGCCGGAATCGTCCGACAGCGCCGGCAGGCCGGTCGCCTTCGCGGCGGCCAGCGCCTTGATGTAGGCATTCTCTTCGAAGGTGGTGCCGGTTTCGTCAGGCTCCGTCAGGCCATACTCCTTGGCCGACTTCGCTTCGAAGCCGAACGGCCCCATCAAATCGGCGAATTCGCGCAGCTTGCCTTCATTGTGGCTGGCGACGACGATCTTCTTTCCATCGAGAGAATGCATCAAAGGCCCCAGATTCGTGGCTCGGCGAATTCGATCGAATTGCCCGAGGGGTCGCGTATATAGATCGAACGACCGCCCTGCGGCCACTCAAATTCGCTTTCAATGGCGATCTTCTTTGCCTCGAGACGCGCTTTCCAGCGCACGATTTCCTCGGCGGTCGCCGCAAAGCAGAGATGGCCTTCGCCAACCGTGCCGTGCGGCGGCACCGGCAGCCTAGCGTCGGGCGCCGGCGGGATTTTGGTTGCCTCGGCGTTGAAGATGAGCAGGACGCCGGATCCGCAGCGGAAGAACAGGTGCCTGCCGTCGACCTTGCCGAGCACGGAGAGGCCGAGAACGCCGGTGTAGAAGGTTTCGGCGGCGGCAAGGTCGGTGACGTAGAGGGCGGATTCCAGGATAGCAGAGGGCGTCACGAGGCACCCCCCTCTGCCCTGCCGGGCATCTCCCCCGCAAGGGGGGAGATTGGAAGCATCAGCGCCGGCTCATGACTTGCAAAGTTGGTGATTGGCGAAACCCGCAACCACAGCCGATCTCCCCCCTTGCGGGGGAGATGGCCGGCAGGCCAGAGGGGGGTGCCTTGGCTCGGCATTCGAAACCTAAGCCACTGCCATCTGCTGCAAACTGACCAGGCGCTGGATGCCCTTCTTGGCCAAGCCCATCAATTCCGCGAACTGCCCTTCGGAAAAAGGCTCGCCTTCGGCGGTTCCCTGGATCTCGACGATGCCACCCTTGCCGGTCATGACGAAATTGGCGTCGGTGCCGGCCGACGAGTCCTCGATATAGTCGAGGTCGATGACCGGCTGGCCGTCATGGATGCCACAGGAGATCGCCGCGACATGGTCCTTCAGCACCTTGGCGACGCTGGCCATCTGGCGGGCTTCCATCCAACGCAGGCAGTCATACAGCGCCACCCAGCCGCCGGTGATCGAGGCGGTGCGGGTGCCGCCATCGGCCTGGATGACGTCGCAGTCGACGGTGATCTGCTGCTCGCCCAGCGCCTGCAGATCGACCACGGCACGCAAGGAGCGGCCGATGAGCCGCTGGATCTCCAGCGTGCGGCCGCCCTGCTTGCCGGCGGAAGCCTCGCGGCGCATGCGCTCGCCGGTCGAGCGCGGCAGCATGCCATATTCCGCCGTCACCCAGCCCTTGCCGGAATTGCGCATCCAGCCCGGCACCTTCTCTTCGAGGCTGGCCGTGCACAGGACATGCGTGTCGCCGAACTTCACCAGGCACGAGCCTTCGGCATGCTTGGAGACGCCGCGCTCGAAGGAGATGGCACGCATTTCGTCGAATTGACGTTTGGAAGGGCGCATTCAGACTGCTTTCTTGTCATTTTCGGAATCTTGGCCGGCTTGTAACCGCATGGGACGCACGGCGCAAAGGAAAATGGCCCGACGATCCGACACAGACACCGGGTGATCTGACGCGCACACACCGGGTTGCGCGGGCCGTAGCGAAGTCTATATCCTTGGGTCGGAGGTTTTTGGCCGCAATGACCAAGCCAGTCGACCCGAGTTCGCAGTCGCCCGCGCTTCAATCTTTGGATATGCGCTCGCGCGACATCTTCCGGCGCATCGTCGATTCCTATCTCAAGGACGGCGAACCCGTGGGATCACGCAGCCTGTCGCGCATCCTGCCGTCCTCGCTGTCGCCGGCCACCATCCGCAACGTGATGAGCGACCTCGAGCATCTCGGTCTGATCTACGCGCCGCACATCTCGGCCGGCCGGTTGCCGACGCAGGCCGGCCTGCGTTTCTTCGTCGACGCCTTCATGGAGCTTGGCGATCTCTCCGACGAGGAGCGCCGCGCCATCGAGGCGCAGGTGCGGGCATCCGGCTCGGGCGCGACGCTGGAACACATGCTGACCGAGGCCAGCCAGATGCTGTCGGGCATGTCGCGCGGCGCCGGCTTGGTGCTTGCCGCCAAGAACGAGGTGGCGCTGAAGCACATCGAATTCATCCAGCTCGAGCCGACCAAGGCGCTGGCGGTGCTGGTGTCGCAGAATGGCGATGTCGAAAACCGCGTCGTCGAGCTGCCCGCCGGCATCACCGTCTCGCAGCTGCACGAGGCCTCGAACTTCCTCAACGCCCATATCCGCGGCCGCACGCTGGCCGAGGCGCGGATCGAGATCGCCCGCATCAAGGAAGAGACCAGGGCCGCCCTCGACACGCTGTCGCAAGACCTGGTCGAAAAGGGGCTGGCGGTGTGGGCCGGCGCCGACAGCGGCCTGCCGGCACGGCTGATCGTGCGCGGCCGCGCCAATCTGCTCGAAAACGTCACCGCCCAGGCCGATATCGAACTGTTGCGGCACCTGTTCGAGGACATGGAGACGCAGGACGGGCTGATCCAGCTGCTCGACCTCGCCGAGGAAGGATCGGGCGTGCGCATCTTCATCGGCTCGGAAAACAAACTGTTCTCACTGTCCGGCTCATCGCTGGTGGTCGCGCCCTATCGAGACAAGGACGCCCGAGTCGTCGGCGCGCTCGGCGTCATCGGCCCGACCCGGCTCAACTATGCCCGCATCGTGCCGATGGTCGACTATACCGCACAGCTGATTTCCCGCATGCTGCGTTAGGTGTATTGATATTCCGGGGATGCCGGCCTGACCTGAATCTCAGCACCTTAGATCCAAACCTAAGGCCTCCGAGGAGAAAAAGAATGGCGCTCGAAGAATTCAAAGCCCGGATCAGCCTGCTACTCGAGGAGATGGTCAACCAGCCGGAAGACCAGCACGAGATCCAGGAGCAGTTGCGTGAAAAACTGCGGGAAATGCGCGCCATGGGCCTGCCGCTGCCGGCCGATCTCGTCGAACTGGAAAAACGTCTCGACGACGATTTCTACGCCGCTGGGACCTGAGGCAAAAAACCTCCGCTTTCACTTCAACTGATCGTGTGCCGCGGAACAACAGACGAAACCGCTCGTTTGCCCCTTTGCGGCCGTTCATTGTGTGACCGGGTTTGGAGGATTGAATGATCCGATTGGCCGGGCTGGCCATCTCCGCCGCGGTGTTTCTCACCGCCGCTGCATTCGCCCAGCAGGCGGAGCCCGTATTGAAAGGTGCCGCCGCCTTCGGCGACTGGCGTGCCGACAGGCCGGGTGTGCGCCGCCTGATCAAGCCGAACGATCTGCCAAAGCCCGACGTCACCAATTCCGCCTCCAACAGCGCCGGCCTCGCCGAAAGACCGGCAGGCGCCAAGCCGAAACTGCCGCCGGGCTTTTCGGCCGAGCTGATCGCGTCGGGCATCGACAATCCGCGCGTCGTGCGCGTCGCGCCGAACGGCGACCTGTTCGTCGCCGACAGCGAGGCCAACCAGATCCGCGTCTACCGCCTCGCCGACGGCAGTGCCAAGCCCACCGAGAAAGGCATCTTTGCCGGCAATCTCAACCAGCCCTATGGCATTGGCTTCTATCCTCCGGGCAACGACCCGCAATGGGTCTATGTCGCCAACAGCGACAGCGTGGTGCGCTTTGCCTATCGCAATGGCGACCTGAAGGCATCAGGCGATCCGGAGGCCATCGTCGACGACATCCCTTCAAGTCATCACTGGACCCGCGATATCGCTTTCTCGCCGGACGGCAAGACGCTTTATCTATCGGTCGGGTCTGGTTCGAACGCCGCGCAGGATATGGGCAACGAACCGGAAGGCGGCCTCGACGCCTGGGCGAAGTCGCAGCCGCTCGGCGCTGCCTGGGGTCCCGAGGATGGCCGCGCGGCTGTGCTGGCTTTCGATCCCAACGGCAAGAACGGTCGCATCGTCGCCACTGGCCTGCGCAACTGTTCGGGCATGGCCGTGCAGCCGGCGACCGGCGCGCTGTGGTGCGTCGTCAACGAACGCGATGCGCTCGGCGACAATGTGCCGCCGGAATATGCGACCGTGGTCAAGGAGGGCGCCTTCTATGGCTGGCCCTGGTACTATATCGGCAACAACGAGGATCCGCGCCACAAGGGCGCGCGCCCCGATCTTGCCGGCAAGGCGACCATTCCCGACGTGCTGATGCAAGCACATTCGGCGCCGCTCAACATCGCCTTCTACGAAGGGAAGAACTTTCCGTCCGAATACAAGGGCGACGCCTTTGTCGCTCTGCACGGCTCATGGAACCGTGGCAACAGGACCGGCTACAAGGTGGTGAGATTGCTGTTCAGCGACGGCAAGCCGACCGGCGAATACGAGGATTTCATCGCCGGCTTCGTCGTCTCCAACGGCGAGGTCTGGGGTCGGCCGGTCGGCGTGGCGGTGGCGAAGGACGGCGCGCTGATCGTGACCGAGGACGGCAACGGCACCATCTGGCGCGTCACCCATGACGGCGGTCGCTCCTGAGCGCAAATTCGCATGCCGGCGTGGTGCAATCGAATTCGGGGGCAGGGAATTCACGTCTGGCGGACTTTGTGCGATAGGAAGCTGCGACAACAGCGTCGCGCGCAAGGCCGCAACCATGACCCTCACCGGATTCCTCGCCTACAGTGCCGCCCTCGGCATCGCCGCCGCCATTCCTGGTCCCGGCGTCACCGCGCTCGTCGCGCGTGCGCTCGGCTCCGGCTTCCGCTCATCCCTGGCGATGTCCTTTGGCCTGATGGTTGGCGACCTCACCTATCTGACCGCCGTGGTGCTCGGTCTCGCCTTCGTGGCGCAGACCTTCGGCATGGTTTTTCTCGCCATCAAATGGCTCGGTGTCGCTTACCTCGCCTTCCTCGGCTGGCGCTTCTGGAACAGCGGCATCACGCTCGAGACGGTCGAGGCGAAGAAGGGCAAGGGCGGGCTGCTGTCGAGCTTCCTTGCGGGCCTGACCGTCACGCTCGGCAATCCGAAGACGATGATCTTCTACCTCGCGATCACGCCGACCATCGTCGACCTGAAGACCATCACACTGATCGATTACGGCATTCTCGTCGCGCTGACGGTCGTCGTGCTTCTGGTGGTGCTGGTGCCGTATCTGGCGCTGGCGGCCAAGGCGCGTTGGTTCCTGAAGTCGCCGCGCGCGCTCAAGGCGCTGAACCGCACCGCCGCCGGCTTCATGGTCGGCGCCGCCGCGGCGATTGCCGCCCGGCAATAGGGGGCTTTTCGGCCAAAGTATTTCGTAAACAGGCCTTTTCGCGAAATGCTTTTCCGGGGGCGCGACGTTTTCGACACAGGTCCCACTCGGATATTTTCAGCCGACAGTCTATCTTGCGCGGCCGAAGGCCCTATCTTGCCGGCTTGAATTCCATTTGCCTGAAATTCTCCACTTGCCTGAAATTCTGGGAGCGAAACCAATGAACAAGCCCGTCACCTCTGCCCGTGTACCCGGTCGCGGCCGTGTCTACGATTCCATCACCGATACGATCGGCGACACGCCCCTGGTGCGGCTCGACAAGTTCGCTCGGGAAAAGGGCATCGTCGCCAATCTGATCGCCAAGCTCGAATTCTTCAATCCGATCTCCTCGGTCAAGGACCGCATCGGGGTGGCGATGATCGAGGCGCTGGAGGCAGCCGGCAAGATTTCTCCCGGCAAAACCACGCTGATCGAACCGACGTCGGGCAACACCGGCATAGCGCTTGCCTTCGCCGCCGCCGCCAAGGGCTACAAACTGATCCTGACGATGCCGGAAACGATGTCGATCGAGCGCCGGAAAATGCTGGCGCTGCTTGGCGCCGAGCTGGTGCTGACCGAGGGCCCGAAAGGCATGAAGGGCGCCATCGCCAAGGCCGATGAACTGGCCGCGACGATCCCCAACGCGATCATCCCGCAGCAGTTCGAGAACCCCGCCAATCCGGAAATCCATCGCACGACGACGGCCGAGGAAATCTGGAACGACACGCATGGCGAGGTCGATATCTTCGTCGCCGGCATCGGTACCGGCGGCACCATCACCGGCGTCGGCCAGGTGCTGAAGAAGCGCAAGCCCTCGGTGCATGTCGTCGCGGTCGAGCCGGACTCCTCACCGGTTCTGTCGGGTGGCCAGCCCGGCCCCCACAAGATCCAGGGCATCGGCGCCGGCTTTGCGCCCAAAATCCTCGACACGACGATCTATGACGAGATCGTCACGGTGTCGAACGAGGATTCGGTCGCAAATGCCCGCCTCGTCGCCCGACTCGAAGGCGTACCGGTCGGCATCTCGTCGGGCGCCGCCCTGCAGGCGGCCATCGTCGTCGGCTCGCGGCCGGAAAACAAGGGCAAGAACCTGGTCGTGGTCATCCCGTCCTTCGCCGAGCGCTATCTGTCGACCATCCTGTTCGAGGGGCTGGGCTCGTAGTCCTACGCTTCTTCGCGACTAGGCTGGCCCGCTGAAAAAAGTCCCTCGTGGCGCCAGCCACCGGCTTGAGCGGCACCCTGCTTCCGGTTCATATCCCACCGGTCCGCCTTTCGCGGCCCGGGAGGATTTCATGTACAAGCTCTACACTCGTCCGGGCAGCGGCGGCTTCGTCGTCGAGGCGGCGCTGGCGATGGCGAACGCGCCGTTCGAGCAGATCGACGTGCCGAAGACGGACCGGCCCGATCCGGCCTTCCTCGACATCAGCCCCTTGAACCAAGTGCCGGTGCTGACGTTGCCGGACGGAAGCTCGATGACCGAATCGGCGGCGATCTGCATCCTGCTTGCCGAGCGTCATCCCAATGCCAGCCTGGCGCCGGCGGCCGACGCGCCTGCCCGCGCCGACTTCCTCCGCTGGATGGCCTTCATGTCATCAGTGCTCTATCCGGCGATCCTACGGCTTTACTACGCGCATCGTTACACGACCGATGCCGAAGGCACCAACGCGGTCAAGCAGGCAGCCGTCGCCGAGATGGACCGCGGCTTCGGCGTCCTCGATGCCTCTCTCGAAGGCCGTGACTGGCTGGTCGGCGACCGAATGTCGCTCGCGGACATCTACCTCGCCATGCTGGTGGCCTGGCATCCCGACGCCGAAAGGGCGCGGGCGGCCTGGCCTGATATGGAGCGTCTGTGGTCGAAGCTGCGCGAGCATCCCCTGATGAAGACGCTCAACACATCGCATGAGATGTGGCCAGGCTGAACTGACGGCCGTTAGCGAGGCTCAATTTTTGAGCGCTGCCCTTTTGCCCTGCAGGAACCGGCGCACCGCTGGGTCGCGCTCCAGGCCGATCGCCCTGTCATAGGCTTCGCACGCCCGCGGTGCCTGGCCGAGCCTGGCCAGGAGACCGGCGCGGGCTGCCCAATAGGGCTGATACTCATCAAGCCGCTTGTCGTCGCCCAGCACGTAGAGGGCCGCCAGTCCAGCCACGGCACCCTCGGCCTCGGCGATCGCCACCGCGCGGTTGATCGCTACCACCGGTGATCCTGCGATCGAAAGCAGCGCGTCGTAGAGCTCGCGTACCGCCACCCAGTCGGTGCGGCCGGTCAGCCGTCGTGCCGCATGTGCGGACTGAACCGCCGCCTCAAGCTGGTAGCGGCCGATGACGCCCATGGTGGCGGCGCGGCGGAGCAGGGATTCCGCTTCGTCGACCAAAGCGCCATCCCACAGCGTATGATCCTGCTCGGCCAGCGGAACATAATCTCCGGCCGCATCGCGCCGTGCCGCGCGCCGCGCCTCGGCGAACAGCATCAGCGACAGCAGGCCCAGCGCCTCGGGCTCTTCCGGCATCAGCGAAGCCATCAGGCGGCCGAGCCAGATGCCTTCGCTGGCCAGATTGCGGCGCCGCGTTTCGGTGCCCGCGGGATCGGACCAGCCTTCTGCGAAGGCGGCGTAGATCGCTTCCAGCACCGCATCCAGCCTTTCGCCGAGTTCGGTCCGGTCTGGAACGCGGAACGGAATGCCGGTTTCACGGATGCGGTTCTTGGCGCGCACCAGGCGCTGGCCCATCGTTGCCGGTGACACCAGGAAGGCGGAGGCGATCGTTGCCGCGTCGAACCCGAGCACGGTCTGCAGGATCAGCGGCGAACGAATGCCGGGCTCGATTGCCGGATGGGCGCAGGCGAACATCAGCCGCAGCCGTTCGTCGGGAAGGTCTTCGTCGGTCATGCGCGCCTCCATCTCCTCGGCAATCAGCTTGAGATGCTCGCGGCCGGCCTCGCTGGTCAGCCGCCGCCGCACCGCATCGACGCGGCGCCGCCTTGCCACCGCCAGCAGCCAAGCTTCCGGCTTTTCGGGCACGCCGGTTCGTGGCCAGCGTTCGAGCGCCGCGGCAAAGGCGTCAGCCAGCGCGTCCTCGGCGGCGGCCACGTCACGCGTGCGCGCCGCGAGCCAGGCGACCAGCTTGCCGTAGCTTTGCCGGGCGGCGGTTTCCGCCGCCGCCCAGGCGATCTCCGGGCGACTGTCCATCACCTCGTCATTTCTTGGGCATGTAGTCGGCCATTTCCCAGATCGGCCGCAACTCGACCGTGCCGGTGCTGGCCGCCGGACAGCGTGCCGCCCATTCGATGGCTGTATCGATGTCGGCCGCCTCGATCATGTAGAAGCCGGCAAGCTGCTCCTTGGTGTCGGCATAGGGGCCGTCAATCACGTTGGTCTTGCCGTCAGCGATCCGCACCGAGGTGGTTGCCTGGGTCGGGCGCAGCCTTTCGCCAGCCAGCCACGCACCGGATTTCTTCAACGCTTCGGTATAGGCGCCATAGGCCGCGCTCATCTGCTGGGCCTTCTCGATCGGCGTGTTCGCCAATGCGGCTTCGTCGTTATTGATCAAAATCATGTATCGCATGGTCTTCTCCCGTTGTTTCGAAGGCCGCTTCGTTGCGAGCCGGACGTATGTCGCGCGGCAGCGCGCGATTTCGACAGGCAGCTCAAAAAAACTTTCGGCTGCGCTGGCTTTTTGCGCAAGCCGCCATCTGTTTCCCGATCCCTCAACCGTTCGTCCAACGAGCACAATTGCGGGTTGGCATTTGCGGCTCGCTGTCTAAACTCGCTCCGGTTCGCACCTGGGAGGCGGTGCGGTCGTCGATATTTTCAGGGAGGAGATCCGATGTTCCATTTCAGAACGAAATTCGTTGCGGCCGGCGCCGTGGCGCTCTCGCTTGGCCTGGGCGCTGTCTCAGCCAAGGCACAGGAATTCATCAACGTGCTGACCGGCGGCACGTCCGGTGTCTATTATCCGCTCGGCGTCGCATTGTCTGAAATCTACGGCAAGGGCATCGAAGGCGCGCGCACCCAGGTGCAGGCGACCAAGGCTTCGGTCGAAAATCTCAATCTGCTGCAGCAGGGCAAGGGCGAGATCGCCTTTGCGCTCGGCGATTCCGTCAAGCTGGCCGCCGAGGGCAACACCGAGGCCGGATATCCAGGCAAGCTCGACAAACTGCGCGGCATCGCCGCCATCTATCCCAACTACATCCAGATCGTCGCCAGCAAGGAATCCGGCATCAAGACGCTGGCCGATCTCAAGGGCAAGAGCCTGTCGGTCGGCGCGCCAGCCTCCGGCACCGAGCTCAACGCGCGCGCCATCTTCGCCGCCGCCGGGCTGAAATACGAGGATCTCGGCCGCGTCGAATATCTGCCCTTCGCCGAATCGGTCGAGCTGATCAAGAACCGCCAGCTCGACGCCACGCTGCAATCGGCCGGGCTCGGCGTCGCCTCGATCCGCGACCTCGCCACCTCCGTGCCGATCAACGTCGTTGCCGTGCCAGAGCAGGACGTCGCCAAGATCGGTGCGCCCTATCTTTCGGTGGTCATTCCCAAGGGCACCTATGAGGGCCAGAGCGAGGATGTCGCCACCGCCGCCGTCGGCAATTTCCTCATCACCCGCGCCGATGTCTCCGATGAAACCGCCTATCAGATGACCAAGCTCCTGTTCGAGCATCTCGACCAGCTTGCCGCGGCGCATGCGGCCGCCAAGGCGATCGACCCGGCCAAGGCGCTCGACGGCATGCCGGTGCCGCTGCATCCGGGGGCTGAGCGGTATTACAAGGAGAAGGGGCTGCTGAAGTAAGCGCCTTTCCCTCCCCTTGAGGGGAGGGTGGACAGCCGCCGAAGGCGGGTGGACGGGTGGGGTCGGTCCAGGCCGCGCACTGCCGCAATGACCCCGCCCGCCTCGCTTCGCTCGGCCCTGCCCTCGAGGGGGAGGGAAAGCACCGCCAGGAACCCGCCAATGACTGACGTCCATCCGAAAACCCCGACCGTGCTTGCGCCCGCCGAAGAGCAGGTAGAAGGCCTGCCGCCGGGCTTCGGCGAAGGGCTCGCCGGTAAGGCCGCCTTTCTCATCGCCGTCGCCTTTTCCGTGTTCCAGATTTACGTCGCAGCCTATGGCAGCATTCCGAGCCAGGTGGTGCGGGCCATGCATGTCGGCTTCCTGCTGCTGCTCGGCTTCGGCCTGATCGCCAATCTGCGCGCCACCAGCGTGCCGGCGAAAGCCGCGTTCTGGACGCTCGGCGCGCTCGGCTTCGGCACCGGCCTGTACAATTGGGTGTTCTATACCGACCTCATCCGCCGCTCCGGCTTCCTGACCACGCCGGACCTTATCGTCGGCGCCGTGCTGGTGGTGCTGGTCTTCGAGGCCGCGAGGCGGCTGATGGGTTTGCCGCTGGCGGTCATCGCCTTCATCTTCCTCGCCTACTGCTTCGTCGGCAATCATCTGCCGCCGCCGCTGACCCATCGCGGCTATGATTTCGCCCAACTCGTCGACACCTTCGCCTATGGCACCGAAGGCATCTACGGCACGCCGATCTATGTTTCAGCCGCCTACATCTTCATCTTCGTCGTCTTCGCCGCCTTTCTCGAACGCGCCGGCATGATCGCATTGTTCAACGATTTCGCGCTGGGCCTTGTCGGCACATGGCGCGGCGGCCCGGCGCAGGTCTGCGTGCTGTCCTCGGCGCTGATGGGCACCATTTCCGGCTCGGGCGTCGCCAATGTGGTAGCCAGCGGCCAGTTCACCATCCCGTTGATGAAGCGCTTCGGCTTCCGCTCGGCTTTCGCCGGCGCCGTCGAGGCGACCTCCTCGATGGGCGGCCAGATCATGCCACCGGTGATGGGCGCGGTCGCCTTCATCATGGCCGAAACGCTGAACGTGCCCTATGCCGAAGTGGTCAAGGCGGCGATCATCCCGGCGTTGCTCTATTTCGGCGCCTGCTTCTGGCAGGTGCATCTAGAAGCCGGCAAGGCCGGCCTGCACGGCATGGCGAAGGCGGACCTGCCCAACCCGTGGGACGCGGTGAAACAGCACTGGCCGCTGGTGCTGCCGCTCGCAGCCCTCATCTATCTTTTGTTCGCCGGCTATACGCCGATCTTCGCGGGCACGATGGGCCTGGCGCTGACCATCGTGCTCATCCTCGGCACGCCGCTGGCGGCGGCGATCGGGCCGCTCGCCTTCCGCATCGTGTTCTGGTTGGCCCTCGGGCTTGCGGCGGCTTCGTTCATGAAATTCGGCGTCAACCTCCTCGGCCTCGTCATCGCCGCGCTGGTCGTCGCCTGCTTCACCTCTAGGGGCGGCCGCGAAACGCTGCGGATCTGCGTCGATTCGCTCGCCGAAGGCGCCAAGAACGCACTGCCGGTCGGCATCGCCTGCGCCATCGTCGGCATCGTCATCGGCACGCTGACGCTGACCGGCATCGCCTCGACCTTCATCGGCTGGATCATCTCGATTGGCGAGGACAATCTTTTCCTGTCGCTGGTGCTGACCATGGTCACTTGCCTGGTGCTCGGCATGGGCATCCCGACCATTCCCAACTACATCATCACCTCGTCGCTGGCCGGGCCGGCGCTTTTGTCGCTTGGCGTGCCGCTGCTGGTCAGCCACATGTTCGTCTTCTATTTCGGCATCATGGCCGACCTGACGCCGCCGGTGGCGCTGGCCGCGTTTGCCGCGGCACCGATGGCCAAGGAAAGTGGCCTCAAGATCGGCATCCAGGCGACCAAGCTTGCCATTGCCGGCTTCGTCGTGCCGTTCATGGCGGTCTACACGCCGGCGCTGATGCTGCAGGATGCCGGGCCGATCGCCGCCCAGTTCGGCTATCCGGTCGAGGTCGCCTACATCGTCGCCAAGGCGTGCATGGGCATAATGCTGTGGGGTGCCGCCGCCGTCGGCTTCCTCGTCAGGCGCATGGCGTGGTGGGAGCGCCTGCTGGCCTTCGCCGCCGGCGTGCTGCTGGTCGCCGCGGTACCGCTCACCGACGAGGCCGGCTGGGCGCTGTCGCTTGCCTGGATCGGCTGGCATTGCTGGCGGACGCGGCAGGCGTCGATCTCCGCATGAGCCTGTGCATCCTGGCCGCCGGCAAGACGGTGACGCTCTCGGTTGCCGCCTTCACGCTGTCCTGGACCCATTCGGTGGAACGGACGCGCTGGCAGGAGGACTGGAAGCTGACGCCTTCCGGCCTGCAGGTGGTCGAGGCGCGGATCGAAGGTTCTGGCGCCGGCATGGAACCTCCGGAAGGCGCGGTGCTGAAAGACGGCTGGTGGATTTATACGCCTGATGTCGGTCCGCAGCGGCGCGTCGTGCTCGCTGCCTCGGGTGCCACCGGCGACGGCTGGACGCTGTGTACGGTTCAGGGCTGCCGTGAACTGGGCAGGGCGGCTGGCGCCTCCATTGTGCTGGAACCGTGCGGGTCGGACGGCACGAGCCAGCCGCGATAGCGCACGATCAATCCGGTGAGCGGAGGGAGCCTGACCACCATGCCCACGAAACCGGAGCACAGAACGCAGGACGCCATCGAAAACGATGAGGATGGCGTGCGTCGTTGGATATTTCGGAGGGACGATCCGACTTGGGACGGTCGGTCACGCTGGCCTCGGCTGTCCTATGACACTAAGCCAGCCAGCAATGGCATCAAAGCCGTGGCGATGTCGCACGCCGCCTGTCGACGAAAGCGGGACGCTCGGCGCGATAGGTGGTGGCGCGGGTAGAGGCGGCGGGCCTGCAAATCCGGCTGTCGTGGCGATTTTCGAAAGCCATGATCAGTGCGCGCCCAGCGAATTGCCGCGACGGGCGCAGGCCGGGCCGGGGCCGCGCATGTAATAGCGCTCGGGCCGATAGGTCGGCGCGACGAATTCGCGGATGGCGGCGGCATAGCCGATGAGGTGCGCGAGGAAGTTCATTTACTTGGTCCCTGTCCCGATTTTCGGATGTCCCTTCCGAATTGCGGTCATCATAGCGTCGAGGCGTGAATAGTCGGTGAACGTGATGTTAATATCTGGTCAAAAATGCCTTGCTTCGTGGCTGGAATGCGGCTGATTCGGGGTCTTTCCGTGCAGTTGGTCGGCATTCCGGCCAATGTGACTTTTGCATCACATATGTTTCGTTTGAATGTCGCCTGCGCGCGGTTCTGTTTCAACTTTTGCCGCGCCCGCGAAATTTCCGTGCTTGGCGCCTCGGCGCCGCAAACCGACCTGGACCTCCATTCGTCGCGCGATGGCGGAACTGGAGCGGGCTCTGTCCGTTCTCACCCTCATCGGGTCGTGGAAGGGAAAAGTCATGGCGCCGCGTCCAGCCTGGAAGGGCTATCTGAAGCTGTCGCTGGTCACCTGTGCCGTCGAGCTGACCAATGCCATCAGCCACGCCGAGAAGGTCTCGTTTCGGGTGCTGAACCGCAAGACCGGCAACACGGTGAAGCGCATCTATGTCGATTCCGAAACCGGCAAGCCGCTCGGTGACGGCGATGAGATCAAGGGCTATGAGGTCGACGACGGCGAATTCCTTCAAATCGAGGAGGACGAGATCGAGGCTGTGCGGATCGAAGCATCGCATACGCTGGCTCTCGACGGGTTCGTCGACAAAGCCTCGATCCAGCAGATCTATCTCGACACGCCCTACTATGTCACGCCGGCCGACAAGGTGTCGGAAGAGGCGTTCGCCGTCATCCGCGATGCCATGGCAGGCAAGAAGATGGCCGGGCTGGCGCGCATCGTGCTCTATCAACGCGAGCGCCCCGTGGTGATCGAACCGCTCGACATGGGCATGGTGCTGACGACGCTGCGCTACGACACAACGGTGCGCGAGCCCGACACGGTGTTCGGCGACGTCAAGGCGGTGAAGACCGATCCGGAGATGACCGAGCTGGCCGAGCTGATGATCGACAAGAAGAAAGCGAAGTTCGATCCAGCGGAATTCGAGGACGAATACGAGAACGCGCTGCTCGAGCTGGTCCGCGCCAAGAAGGCGGGCAGAAAGGCGCCCAACGCCAAGGCGGCGCCCAAACCCTCCAATGTCGTCAATCTGTTCGACGCGCTGAAGAAGAGCCTGTCGTCGGATGGCGACTCAACGAAGGCTTCGGCGAAGGCCAAACGCGCCAAGCCGAAAGCCGGCGCGCCCAAGCGCAAATCGGCCTGAGGACACGAAGCGATGGCCAGCCTCGAACAGTATCATTCCAAGCGCGATTTCAGGAAGACCGCCGAGCCGGCCGGCAAGGTTTCTCGCGACACCAAAGCCAAGGCCGGCGGCATCTTCGTCATCCACAAGCACGCCGCGACGCGGCTGCACTACGATTTGCGCCTCGAGCATGACGGCGTGCTGTGGAGCTGGGCGGTGACGCGCGGCCCGAGCCTCGACCCGCATGAGAAGCGGCTGGCCGTGCATGTCGAGGATCATCCGATCGACTATGCACCGTTCGAAGGCACAATCCCCAAGGGCGAATATGGCGGTGGTTCGGTGATCGTCTGGGACGAAGGCACCTGGGTCCCCGAGATCGACCCGGCCAAGGCGATGAAGAAGGGCCATATCAGCTTCGAGCTCAAGGGGCACAAACTGCACGGCCTTTGGCATCTGGTGCGGCTGAAGCCGCGCGCGGGTGAAAAGCGCGACAACTGGCTGCTGATCAAGTCGGACGATGCCGCCGCGCGTCCCGGCGAGGACATTCTGACGGAAGCGCCGGAATCGGTGAAGTCGGGCCTGACGATCGAAGAGGTCGGCGAAGGCAAGACCGCCAAGGGCCAGAAGCCAAAGGTCTGGCATTCCAACAAGCCGGCCGCCGGCAAGGCGAAGGCCGGGAGCACGAAACTCGATTTTATCGAGCCGCAGCTCGCCACGCTGGAGCGGGAAGCACCGCCGGGCAAGGACTGGCTGCACGAGGTGAAGTTCGACGGTTATCGCATGCAGGCGCAAATCGCCGGCACGGAGGTGCGGCTGCTGACCCGCACCGGTCTCGACTGGACAGAGAAGTTCGGCGGAGAGATCGTCGCGGAACTCGCCGGGCTGAAATGCAGCGACGCCATCATCGATGGCGAGGTCGTCGTGCTGGCCGATAACGGCGTGTCTTCCTTCGCGCTGCTGCAGGCCGATCTCTCAGCGAAGCGGACGGACCGCTTCCTCTACTATGTCTTCGACATGATGCGCCTCGATGGCGAGGATTTGCGCCGGGCACCTCTGGTCGAGCGCAAGCAGGCCCTGCAGGAGCTGCTCGGCAAGCAGTCCGAGAATCCGGCGGTGCGTTTCAGCGACCATTTCGCCGAACCCGGCAAGATCATGCTGGAGCATGTCTGCCGCATGGGGCTGGAAGGCGTCGTCTCCAAGCGCGCCGATGCGCCGTATCGCAGCGGGCGCGGCCCCACCTGGGTGAAGTCGAAATGCACGGCGCGGCAGGAATTCGTCATCGGCGGTTATCTACCGTCGGACAAGACCGGGCGGGGGTTGCGCTCGATCCTCGTCGGCTTCCACGAGGGTGGCAAACTGCATTATGCCGGACGTGTAGGCACCGGCTTCTCCGGCAAGGGCGCCACCGACTTGAAGGCAAAGCTCGATGCGCTGACGGCAAAATCATCGCCCTTCGCCGCAGCCGTGCCGAAGGGCAAGGGACTGGTCTGGGTGAAGCCGGAACTTGTCGGCGAAGTGGAGTTTCGCAGCTGGACGTCCGACCGTATAATACGCCACGCCTCGTTCCAGGGATTGCGCGAGGACAAGCCGGCGGAGGAAGTCGTGCAGGAAAAGCCGAAGGCGGCGACGGGCAAAGGCCCAGCCAAGGCCAAGCCGCCGGCCGGCAGTGCCGCCAAACCCGCCGGGTCGATGACCACCACGGTCAAACTCTCGCATCCCGACAAGCTGCTGTGGCCGGACGAAAAAATATCCAAGCAAGGGCTGCTCGACCACTACGCGCAGGTATGGCCGCGCATGGAGCAATTCATCGTCAACCGGCCGCTCAGCCTGGTGCGAGCGCCGGACGGCATTGGCGGCCAGCGCTTCTTCCAGAAGCACGCCTCGGCCGGCATGAGCGACAAGATCGCGCGCATGAAGGACCCGACCGACGGCGAGGAGATACTGTTCATCCAGGATTTCGACGGCGTTGCGGCGCTGGTCCAGTACGGCGTGGTCGAGATCCACATCTGGGGCTGCACCGTCGACAGACTGGAGCAGCCGGACCAGATCATCTTCGATCTCGATCCCGATGAAGGCGTCGACGTGAAGGCGGTGCGCGAGGCGGCACTCGATATCAGAGGCAAGCTCGACGAGCTGTCGCTGCCGAATTTCGTCAAGACATCCGGCGGCAAGGGCTACCATGTGCTGGTGCCGCTGAAGCCGTCGGCGGATTGGGAGGCGGTTAAACCGTTCGCCCATGATTTTGCCCGCGCGCTCGAACAGGGTGCCCCCGACCGCTACACGGCGACGCTGTCGAAGAAGGCGCGCACGGGAAAGATCTTCGTCGACTATCTGCGCAACGGCAGGGGCTCGACGACGGTCGCGCCTTATTCGTCACGCGCCAAGAGGGGCGCCACCGTGTCGATGCCGGTGACCTGGGCCGAGATCGAGGCCGGGCTGGCGCCGAACGCTTTCCCGATCGGCGACAAGACGACGATGAAGCAGCTGGCGCAAGCCGATCCGTGGGCAGATTTCTTCAAGCAGGGCAAGGTGCTGAAGCGGGGCTAGGACTTCGCCCGCTCAGGCTAGAAACACCTTCTCGAAAGCCTGCTTGCCCGAGGGCGAGAAGATGACCGCGCGGCTGTCCTTTTCGCGGCGCGCCCATTTTTCCAAAAAGATCTTGTCGAGGATGGCGGCGCCCAGCGTGCCGGCGAGGTGCGAGCGCCGGACGCTCCAGTCGAGGCAGGCGCGGCATACCGGCCGGCGCGGCTTGGTGTAGACATCGATGCCGATAGCGGCGAAATGCGATGCGGCCGCCGGCCCGAGCCTGATTTCCTTGTCGTCGCGGACCAGGACGTTTTTTGCGACAAGGCGATCGAGCATCGCCACCGCCTGCTCGCCGGCGAGGTGATCGTAGCAGACGCGCGCGACCCGCATCGCTCCGTCGCGGGGACCCGGTCGCACGCGCTTTGGGCCAACGGCTTCCGCGACGCCGGTGATGGCTTCGATCATGCCCGCCACCTGCGGTCCGGCGAGACCGTAATAGCGATGCCGACCTTGGCTCGCCACCGTGAGCAGCCCGCCTTCCATCAGCTTGCCCAGATGCGAGCTGGCGGTCGGCAGTGACACACCGGCCTCGAGCGCCAGTTCGCTCGCCGTCAGCGCCGTGCCACCCATCAGCGCATTCAGCATGTTCGCCCGTGCTGGATCGCCGACCAGACTGGCGATGCGGGCTATGTCGGGTCCTTCACGCATAGTTCGTTCTCCGTCGAAGCATTCTTGTCAGATAACCACTATTCTCCAGGCAGATCAAGGAGACGACGATGACCGCGCGAACCGCTTCCCCCTCAGCACCGCTTCCCAGCCGTCAATCGTTCCCGTTCGTCACCTGGCTGCGTTCGCGGCTGCTGGCCCGCTGGTATGACCGCCATTTGCAGCGTCTCGACCTTGCCGAGATCGACGACCATTTGCTGCGCGACCTTGGCCTGACGCCGCAAGACGTGCGCCGCGAATGCGCGAAATCCTTCTGGCAAGCGTGACCGTCACCCCGATTGCCTAGCAGACCAGGCGGCACAATGTATCGACGCTGCTCGAACTATCGATGCGAAAACCCAAGGAGACCACCATGACCATCACCTGTTTCATCCGCTACGAGATCGACCCGTTCGGCAAAGCCGCCTTCGAGGAGTATGCGCGCAACTGGGGCCAGGCCATTCCGCGCTGCGGCGCCGATTTGATCGGCTGTTTCGCGCCGCATGAGGGCTCGGCCACGACCGCCTATGCCGCCTACAACATCGACAGCCTGGCGGCCTACGAAGCCTACCGGGCGCGCCTTGCCGCCGATCCCGCCGGCAAGGCAAACTATGAGTTCGCCAAGCGCGAAAGATTTATCCTGAAGGAGGACCGCATGTTCCTGAAACACGTCTCGGGACCGCACGCGAAACTGGTGCTGCCGTGATTGCCGTCATCTTCGAGGTCGAGCCGGCGTCAGGCAGGCGCGATGCGTATCTGAGCATCGCCGCCGACTTGCGGCCGCTGCTCGACGGCATCGACGGCTTTCTCTCCATCGAGCGCTTCCAGAGCCTGGTCGACCCGAACCGCATCCTGTCCCTGTCGTTCTGGCGCGATGAGGATGCGGTGGAGGCCTGGCGCAACACCGAGGAACACCGGCAGGCGCAGAAGGCCGGCCGCGGCGGTATCTTTGCCGGCTACCGTCTGCGCATCGCGCATGTGGTGCGCGATTATGGACTGACAGAGAGGGACGAGGCGCCGGCGGACAGTCGGGCGGTGAATGGGTGAGTGGTTCTTCCTTTTCCCCCTGTGGGACAAGGAAAGAACACTAGGCATTCCCGATCAGCACACCCGCCGCGAACACCAGGGCGCCGCCCAGCACCACCTGGAAGGCGGCACGCAGGAAGGGCGTCTGCATGTAGCGGTTCTGGACGAAGGCAATCGCCCACAGTTCGAAGAACACCACGACTGCCGCGACACCTGTCGCCGTCCAGAAATGCGGGATGAGATAGGGCAATGCGTGGCCAAGGCCACCCGCCGACGTCATGACGCCGGTGGTGATGCCGCGTTTTACCGGCGAACCACGGCCCGACAGTTTGCCGTCGTCGGAAGCCACTTCGGTGAAGCCCATCGAAATGCCGGCGCCGATCGAGGCGGCAAGCCCGACCAGAAAGGTCTGCCAGGTGTCATGCGTGGCGAAGGCGGCGGCGAAGATCGGCGCCAGCGTCGACACAGACCCGTCCATCAGCCCGGCAAGCCCCGGCTGCACATAGGTGAGGATGAACTGGCGCTGCTCGGCGGCGGCCTCTTCGTCCTTCACTTCACCCGGCACGTGCTTCTGCTCCAGGCGCTGCGCCAGCGTCTCATGACCCTGTTCCGCCAACGCCAGATCGTCGAGCAGTTTCCGGGTCGAGGCATCCGTGGTGCGCTTGGCCGCCTCGACATAGAACAGATAGGCCTGCCGCTCCATCGCTTCGGCCTGGCTGCGCACGTGCTCGATGCCAAGCGGCCGGATCAGCCAGTCGGGCTTGCGCTCGTAATAACCCTTCACATGTTCGCGCCGGATCAGCGGAATGCGCTCTCCGAACCGCTCGCGGAAAAGCTCGATCAGCGCGTCGCGATGGCCGTCCTCCTCCTCGGCCATCTCCTCGAACACTTTTGCCGATTGCGGGAAGTTCTCCGTCAGACCGTCGGCGTAGGCGCGATAGATGCGTCCGTCATCCTCCTCGGACGAAATGGCCAGAGCCAGGATCTCCTGTTCGGAGAGCGATTCGAAGGGACGGCGGCCGAAGCCGAAGACGCGGGAAAGCATGAGGAATTCACCCTAGTTTAGAATAGTTCTAAACTATGGTTTGAGATGCCTTCGGTCAATTGCGTGCGGTCAAGAATTGTTGAAGCCCGCGCGCGTACCAAGGCCTTCATTATCAGTGAATGTTTACCTATATGGGTGAGCCAAGCCAAGAACAAGGAGCCGGCAGATGACGGCAAAACAGCCTCCGCATCCCTATGATCCCAAGCCCGTTCTCGATCTCATCGCCAGCATCGAGGCCGATCTGCAGCGCCTGAAAGGCCTGGTCGAGCAGCAGATCGAGAAATTCGACCCCGCCAATCCGCACAACAAGGCGCCTGACGGCAAACTGACCGAGGAAGGCGTCGAGTGCTGCTACCGCATGTTCGACGAAGGCAAGTCGCGCTATTCGGTCGCCCAGCAAATGAAAATCTCCTTTGCCGCCGCCACGCATCGGTTCAACAACTGGCGCAAGCTGGGCGGGAGCAAGAGGCAGCGGACGCTGTTGGGGTGAGAGCCCGGTTCGCCGCAGGCGAATTGAAAGGTCCGGTGGACCTTTCAAAGGGCTCGAACCGGGGAGCTGCCGTAGGCAGCGGGCTCCCGGCTGAGCGCTCGACCGCCAGATGTCGGCGGGACAGCACCCCCCTCTGGCCTGCCGGCCATCTCCCCCGCAAGGAGGGAGATTGGCAGTTTCGACTTCGGCGCTTCTCTTGTCGACGTTGGAAGTTGGCGAGAGTGTTCGTGACGTCTAATCTCCCCTGAGAGGGAGATGGCCGGCAGGACAGAGGGGGGCGTGCAGCGGCGGCGTTGCCGCCCCGCCAAACTTTGTAACGGTCACATTTTTTCATTGGTGCGCCACGTTTGTTTGCGCGCATCATGCGAGGATACCGTCTCTTCCACTGGACCTTACATGACCGCCATAACCCCTCCCGGCATCGCCGATATCCACCGCGCTGCAGCCCGGCTTGCCGGCTTGATCGTCGAAACCCCGTTGATCGAATCGCAGGAGCTGAATAAGCGCTTCGGCGCCCGCATACTGTTCAAGCCGGAGACACTGCAGCGCACCGGCTCGTTCAAGTTCCGCGGCGCCTACAACAAGCTGTCGTCGCTCAGCGAAGAGGAACGCAGCCGGGGCGTCGTCGCCTTCTCGTCGGGCAACCATGCGCAAGGCGTCGCGGCGTCGGCGGCGATGTTCGGCGTCAAGGCGGTCATCGCCATGCCGGCCGACGCGCCGGCGATGAAGATCGCCAATGTCCGCAAGATGGGGGCGGAGGTGGTGCCGTTCGACCGTTTTCGCGACGACCGCATGACCGTGATCCGCCCCTATCTCGAAAAGGGCATGGTGCTGGTGCCGCCCTTCGACGACCCGGCCATCATTGCCGGCCAAGGCACGATCGGCCTCGAATTGATGCGCCAGGCAAAAGCGCTTGGCGTCAGCCTCGACGCGGTCGTGGTACCCTGCGGCGGTGGTGGCCTGTCGAGCGGCATTTCCGTCGCCGTCAAGGACGTCTCGCCCGACACCGCGGTCTGGGCGGTGGAACCCGAGCACTTCGACGACACCCGCCGTTCGCTGGTCGCGGGCACCAGGGTTTCGAACGAGCCGGGCCACGCCTCGATCTGCGATGCGATCCTGACCGCCGAGCCCGGCCTGATCACCTTCGAGATCAATCGCAGGAACCTCACTGGTGCCATCGCCGTCTCCGACAAGGCGACGGCCCAGGCGATGCGCGATGCCATGGCCTATCTCAAGCTGGTGGTCGAGCCCGGCGGCTGCGTCGCGCTGGCCGCGCTGTCATCGGGCGAGATCGAGCTATCAGGCAAATGCGTTGCCGTGGTGCTGTCGGGCGGCAATGTCGATTTCGGTACTTATGCCGGGATCATGGCGGCGGCATAGCTGGTTCCGAAGAATTGCAGCGGCGCAGAATGATAGCCGCAGCGATCCTTCACACCCCCCTCTGCCCTGCCGGGCATCTCCCCCGCAAGGGTCCGCAAGGGGGAGATTGGCAATTTCAAACGCCCAGCTTATTCCTGCAACGGTGGCGATCGGCGAAAGCCGAGATGACAGCCGATCTCGCTCCTTGCGGGGGAGATGGCCGGCAGGCCAGAGGGAGGTGCTGTCCCGCCGGCTTCCAAGACTTCCGCGCTGCAAAAGCACCTGACGCTCACGCGGCGTCTAATCCAGCGTCCGCCTGAACCGCACCAGTGCGACGCCGGCAAACAATGCCACGAACACCAACAGCCAGCCGATCTCCGTTGCGACCGCCGGCAGTTGGGCGCCCTTCAGCATCACCGCGCGGATGATGCGCAGGAAATGCGTCAGCGGCAGGATCTCGCCGAACATCTGCGCCCAGCCCGGCATCCCGCGATAGGGAAACATGAAGCCGGACAGCATGATCGACGGAAGGAAGAAGAAGAAGGTGAGCTGCAGCGCCTGCATCTGCGTGCGGGCGATGGTGGAGATCGTGTAGCCGAGCAGCACCAGCGCCAGCACGAAGATCAGCACGGCGGTGAGCAGCAGCGATATCGAGCCGGTGAAGGGGATGGCAAACAGAAGCTTCGCCGCCGCCAGCACCACCACCACCTGAACGGCGCCGACCGCCAGATAGGGCAGCACCTTGCCCAGCATGATCTCGAGCGGGCTCGACGGCATCGCCAAGAGGTTCTCCATGGTGCCACGCTCGGTCTCGCGCGTCAGCGCGATCGAGGTCATCATCACCATCGTCATCTGCAGGATGACGCCGAGCAGGCCGGGCACGATGTTGTATTGCGAGATGCCTTCGGGATTGTAGCGCCGGTGCACCACCACTTCGAGCTGGCCAAGCGCCGCCTCGGCGGCCGCCTCCTGCATGCCGCGCGCCCGAAGCAGCGCCTGGCTGGCGACGGTGCCGAGCGTCGAGATGGCGCCGCTGGCGACGGCCGGATCGGTGGCGTCGGCCTCTATCAGGATCCGCGGACTGTCGCCGCGTTCGACCCGCCGAGCGAAGTCGGCGGGGATGGTGACGACGAAGGCGACATCGCCACGCGACATCAGGAACTCCGCATCGGCAGCACTTTGCGAGACATGGTCGAAACGGTAGTAGCCCGTGGTCTGCAACGCCGAGACCATGGCCCGCGTGTAGGGGTCACTGCTTGTTGCCACGAGTGCCGCCGGCAGGCTTTTCGGATCATTGTTGATGGCGTAGCCGAACAGCACCAGCTGCATCAGCGGCACGCCGAGCATCATGGCAAAGGTGATGCGGTCGCGCCGCATCTGGATGAACTCCTTGATCAGCAGGGCGCCAAGCCGGGCGAAGGAAAAGACGCTGTTCATGCCATGTTGTCCTTCGAGCCGGACATGAACTGGATGAAGACATCCTCGAGGCTGGTTTCACCAGGCGAAACTTTCACGCCCTTGTGCTGCTTTTCGATATCGGCGAGTGCCGCCTCCAGCTTCTTTTTGTCGGAGCCGACGACATGCAGCGTCGCGCCGAACGGCGCCACCTGGTCGACACCGGGGCGCCCCTGCAGCACTTCCGCGACTTGGTCGAGGCGCGGGCCTTGCAGGACGAACGTGGTCAGCCCGGCATTCCTGACCACTTCGGCGACGGTGCCGGTGGCCAGCATCTTGCCGTAGGAGATGTAGCTGATGCGGTGGCAGCGCTCGGCCTCGTCCATATAGTGGGTGGAGACCAGCACGGTCAGCCCGCCGCTGGCGAGGCGATGGATCTCGTCCCAGAACTCGCGCCGTGCCTTCGGATCGACGCCCGCCGTCGGCTCGTCGAGCAGCAGCAATTTCGGCTGGTGCATGATGCAGGCGGCCAGCGCCAGCCGCTGCTTCCAGCCACCCGACAAGGTGCCGGCCAGCTGGTCGCGGCGCGTCGCCAGGCCGAGGTCTTCAAGCGTCCTGGCGACATGTTCTTCGACCGGCCTCAGCCTGTAGAGCCGCGCCACGAATTCGAGATTCTCGCCGATCGTCAGATCCTCGTAGAACGAGAATTTCTGCGTCATGTAGCCGACTTCGCGTTTGATGCGCAGGCTGTCGGTGCGGATGTTGAAGCCGAGCACCGTGCCTTCGCCCTCGTCGGGTGTCAGCAGGCCGCACATGATGCGGATGGTGGTGGTCTTGCCCGAACCGTTTGGCCCGAGAAAACCGACGATCTCGCCTTCGGCGACCGTCATCGTCACATGGTCGACGACGGTCTTGTCGCCAAAACGCTTGACCAGGCCATGGACGTCGATGACATTCATTTTGCGCTGTCCGCCAGATCGACATCGACGATCTGGCCCGGCTGCAGCGGGCCGGCATCGCCCTCCGGCCGCGCCTCGACGAGGTAGACCAGCTTCTGCCGGTTCTCCAAGGAATAGATCACCGGCGGGGTGAATTCGGGATCGGGCGAGACGTAGCTGACACGTGCCTTCACATCCGGGCCGCAGCCGTCGCAATGGACGCCGAGCAAGGTGCCGACCTTGACCGAGGAGAAGGCGCTCTCCGGAATGTAGACGCTGAGCTTTACCGCTCCGTCGGGCAGGATCGAGATGACCGGCGCGGTCGGGCCGGCGGTGTCGCCCGGATTGCGGATGACGTCGTTGACGCGGCCTGGCGAGGGTGCTGCCAGCACGCGCTTCGATAGCCGCCACCGCGCCTGCTCCAGCGTCGCCTGCGCCTGCTTGACCTGATTGTCGGCGGCCTTGATGGTCTCCGGGCGGGCCGGCAGGCCGCCGACGGCGAGGTTGGCGGTGGCCTGGCCGACCTGCGCGTTGGCGGTCTCCAGCGTCGCCGACGCGGTGTCGAAATCGGCCTGCGTGCCGGCGCCGCGCTTGAACAGATCGGCGGCGCGGTCGAATTTGCGCTTGGCGTCGGCGGCCTGGGCGCTGGCCATGTCGAGCTCCGCCCTGAGCACCGCGATCTCTTCCGGCCGCTTGCCGATCTGCAGGTCGGCCAATTGCGCCTGCGCCTGGGCGAGGCCGGCCTCGGCCTGCGCCACCGCGATCCTGGCATCGGCACTTTCCAGCGTCACCACGGTCGTGCCGGGCACCACACGATCGCCGCGCTTGACCATGACGGTCTCGACCTGCGCCACCTCGATCGGCGCCAGCAGCACATAGTCGCCCTCGACATAGCCGACGGCCAGCGGCGCAGCCGGGGCACAGGCGCTGAAAAGCTGCGCGGCGAGCGGCAGCGAACACAAAAAGCTCATGGTCTTTGCCTCTTCATCCTTGCCTCTTCCGGGCAGCCAGTATGGCCTTGAGATTGCCCGATGTGGCCGCCACCACCTTGGCGGCCTCGGCGGCGCCGATGTCGTGCCAGCCCATGCGGCGCATCACCGCCTCGCGACCGATGCGGAAATAGATGACCTGGCCGATCAGCGTGAACACGGTAAGCCTTGCAGCCTCGCTTTCGGCCGGCTCGCCCGTCGCCTGTTCCCAGAGCTGGCACAGCCGGCGGTGCGTCGGCTCGAAAACGCCGTCATAGATGCGGTCAAGCGCTGCCGTCGGATGGGAGAGCTCGCGCAACAGGAACTGCACGATCTCGCCGGCCTGCGGACTTGCCACGACAAAGCCGACCATTCGTTCCAGAGCCGCGAAGAGCTGCATTTGCGCCGCCTCGGGACTGCCCGTCGCGGTTGCCTGCATATTGCCGAGCGCCTGGCCGGCAACCGTCTGGATGGTTTCGACGATAAAGTCGGCGGCAGCGGTGCGAAGACCCTCCTTGCCGCCGAAATGATAGGCGATCGAGCCGATATTGGCGTGCGCCTCCGCGGCGATCTCGCGCGTCGAGGTGCCGTCAAAACCCTTTCGGCCGAACAGTTTCAGCGCCGCCTGCACAAGAGCGGCGCGCGTCATCTCGGTGGGCTCGCGGCGAGGGCTTTTGGGGTCGGACGACTTTGTCATGACCTCTATTTAATCAATCGATTGATTAAAGTCAATCCGTGAGCACCAAACTGTGTACATTGTCTTGCCATGAACGGCGGCAACCGCTTTAGTGCGCGGCCATGGGCAAGGAAATCGAACGCAAATTCCTGGTTTCCGGCACCGCATGGCTGGAACTGGCCGAGGCGGATATCCGCATCCTGCAGTTCTATCTCGCCGCCGGCCCCGCGCGCACGGTGCGCGTGCGCATCAGTGACGGCACTTCCGCCAAGCTGACGCTCAAATTCGGCGGCAAGGCGCGCGAGCGCGACGAGTTCGAATATTCGATCCCCCTGTCGGAGGCGATGGAGATGCTGGACTTCGCCCTCGGACGTGTCATCGAGAAGACACGTCACCATGTTAGGCACCGCGGCTATCTCTATGAAGTCGATGTCTTTGGCGGGCCGCTGGCGGGACTTGTGGTCGCCGAACTCGAGACGCCGGAGGACGTGCCGGACGAAATGCTGCCTGACTGGCTCGGCCGTGAAGTGACCGGCGAGCAGAAATTCTACAACGCGTCGCTCGCCCTCGGGGGGATACCGGAGATCGCCGCATGAGCTTTCGCATCGATCCACGCCTGCCGCTGACCGACGAGGTCAGGCGTATCCTTGCCGAGGAAATCGGCAAGGCTCTGCATCATCTTGACGCCGCGCGTAGCAGGCCGGAGCAGGCGCTGCACAAATGCCGCAAGCGGCTGAAGAGCGCGCGTGCCTTGCTGCGCCTTGTTCGTTCCGGAGACGAAACATTCTGCGAGACAGAGAACCAGTGCTACCGCAATGTGGCGGGGCTGCTTGCCGGCCCGCGCGAAGCGACGGCGCTGATCGAGACCATCGACCGGCTGGCGGCAAGCTTTCCCAAGGAGAGCGCCGACGATGGGCTGACCGCCGCACGCGACAGGCTGATCGCCCACCAGCATGAATTGCACGAAGGCAGCGGACTCGAAGCGGCGATCGGCGCGGCGACCGCCGCTTGCGAGGAAGGCCTCAAGCGGATCGAAAGCCTCGTCTTGCCCGACCAGCCGGAACAGGCCGCGGACGTGCTTGCCGAAGGCGCACGTGCCACGCTGCGTCGCGCCAGAAAGGCGCTGGACAAGGCCGGATCGCGCGGCGAAGCCAATGATTTCCACGATCTGCGCAAGGCGGCCAAGACCCACGGCATGCATCTGTCGCTGCTCGGCAGGCTGTGGCCGACACCGATCAAGGTCCGGCGCAAGGCGGTCGACGAACTGGGCGAGCGGCTGGGCGACCTGCACGATGTGTTCGTCATGCGCGACCTGCTCGAGGCCGACGGGCGTCCGCTCGGACCGCACGAGGACACCAAGCTTCTAGGCAAGCTTTTGAAGCGGTCGGAGAAGCAGCTGAAGAAGAGCTGTCTGGCCGAGGCGGCCGAACTGTTCGGCGACAGTCCCAAACGCTCGACGCGCAAACTGGCGCGCAAGGCGCGCGACGATCTGGCTTCGCCGCCGGAAGACGCGACGGTCAGCTGACCGACATGCGGCTGGCGCCCGGCTGCCCGCCTATGCTAATCGCCATAGGATATGACCGAGCCCGGCAACACGCTTCTGGATCGACTTGGCCGCTGGCTCGCCGGCCGGCTGCAGGAAGAGTCTTCCGGCTACGAACCCTACACGCCATCCGATGCCGAGACGCTGCGCCGCACGCTTGAGCCCGGCGACATCCTGCTGATCGAGGGCAACCAGAAGATCTCGGCGGCGATCAAATACCTGACTCAGTCGACCTGGTCGCATGCGGCCTTCTATGTCGGCGACGCGCTGGCCGAACCGGAGGACGGAACGGAGAGGCGGCGGCTGATCGAGGTCACGCTCGGCGAAGGCTGCGTGGCGGTGCCCCTGTCGCGCTATCGCACCTACAACACCCGCATCTGCCGGGCGAGCGGGCTGACACCGGAGGACCGCGACAAGGTCGTCGCCTTCATGGTCAGCAAGCTCGGCCTTAAATACGACCTCAAGAACATTTTCGACATGCTGCGGTTCTTCTTCCCGACGCCACCGGTGCCGGTGCGCTGGCGCCGCCGCATGCTGGCCTTCGGCTCCGGCGACCCGACGCGGGCGATCTGCTCGACGCTGATCGCCGAGGCCTATGGCCAGATCCGCTATCCGATCCTGCCCGAGATCACCCGTGCGCCCGGCCGCGCTTCGGCGCAGTCGAATTATTCGCGCAAGGAAATCCTGCACATCCGCCACCACTCACTGTACACGCCGCGCGATTTCGACCTGTCGCCCTATTTCCGCATCGTCAAGCCGACGCTGGAATATGGTTTCGACTACCGGCAGATGGTCTGGGACGACAAGGCAAGCACAGACGCCGCAGCCGCAAAGGCTGGCGCAATCGCCTCGGACACGTGATGGCCCCTATGGCGCGGCCTACCGCTAGCCAGCCGAGGTGCAGGCGTTTCACATGGCGGCCTATATCACGCCGAAACCGCAATAGCACCCTGGTTTTCGGCTCTGTGTTCGACCCAGACATGGACTGGTTCGTCCCGGCCGCGGATGCTCACCGGTCCATGATCGCGCGCATTCAACTGTGTCGTGGGCGATTCCGCCTTCGCGGCCTCAATCAGTCGTGACCCAAAGCAAATATTCGCCTGAAGCTCACGGCAGAGCGACTGCAAACGGCTGGCGACGTTGACGGTGTCGCCCACCACCGCGAAGGACAAATTGCGCTCGCTGCCGACCGCGCCGATGACCACTGCGCCATATTGTGCACCGATCCGAACGTCCAGCGGCGGGTATCCCCTGGACACCCGCTGGACATTCCAGTCTTCGAGAGCGGCGACCATCGCTTCAGCACACTGAATGGCCCGAGTCGCGTCGTCATGGCTGGCTTGCGGAACCCCGAATGTCGCCATGATGCAATCGCCGATATAGTTATCGACGGTGCCATTGTGGTCGAAAACGACCTGTTCCATGCGACGGTGGAACTGACGCAGAAGTTCGAACACTGCTTCGGCCGGATGATCCTCGGAATAGTGTGTGAAGCCGACGATGTCGGCGAACAGCACCGCGATATCCTGCCGGCGGACCGGGCCGAAGGGCTCGTCATCGGTGGCGAGCTGGTCGACGACATTGGGCGAAAAATGCCGGGCGAGATTGGCGCGGGCGCGCTCTGCCTTGACATAGTCTTCCGACAAATGTCGGGAACGATAGACGACCAGCGCCATGATCGCGCCGATAATCAGCACAACCAACACGTTGGTCGCCTGCGCAAATGTATCGACGAAATTGGGGTTGAGATAGAGGTTCAGTCGCTCTGTCACCGGCAGCGAATAGAGGTTCGTCGCCGGAATGACGGTTCCCGGATGAGAAATCACCCATCCCACCCCGATCGCCCATGTCAAGGCCGCGAGCGCGCCGAGATAGAGCGCCAATCGTGTCGAAAGGGTCAGCGCGCCAAGGCATACGAAAATCAGCAGGAATTTGAAGCTGCCCTCGCGCAGTTGCATCGCGGCTGGTGCGACCTCCAGGGAAAACGGGTTGGGCGTTACCAGCAGAACGGTCAACAGAATGATGTCCAGCGTACCGACGAGGTAACCGATCCACCATCGCGCCGTGCGACGGCGCGCAAAGAGAAACTGGATCAGGCCGACGAGCTGGAACAGCACGAGGCCCGCCAGCACGAAGAGCAGCGAAGCATCCCAGCGGCTGATCAATGAAAAGAAGCAGGAGATCACAGCGAGCGATGCCGTACGGGCCCAGAACTGCAATGCAGCACCCTGGCGTTCTGCGCGCGCCCGCAAATTTTTCAGGCGCGAATAGCGGCGAAGTTCAAGTGTTGGCGCGGTCGGCATAGGATCACTTCGATTTCACGGGGACGTGTCACGCATTCGGCAAACCCGCCCTCTTCAGTCTGGCAAATCAGTGCGCGAACTCTATCATGAATGTGATTTCATTTTTGAACCGCGGCTGTCAGGCCGGTAACGGGCGGCGTCCCTTTGCGGGAGCGGCGGGCCGATCGAACGCGCCGGCATCGCGCGGGTGCGGGCCGATCGGCATGATCGCGGGAAATGGCGTTGCACCGAAGGCAAACGTCCATTTGTAGCCAACCAGCCCATCCTCCGGCGTGGTGTGCTGATCGTGATGGGCCAGCAATTTGGCGCGGTCGGCGAGGTCCTGGGCCTCGCGCCGCACCATTTCCGCCGTCTCCGGCCGCATCCGCCTCGAGAAGCTGACGAAGGTCGCTTCGTTCTCGATATGGGTGATGGCCCAGCCGATGAAATTCTTGTTGGTCATCTCGAACAGCGGCCGCAGCGGCCCTTCGAAATTCCACTGGATCGGCGTCTCGACCAGCAATCTCGCCGACAGACCCCGTCGGAGCGCGATCAGGCCAAGTTCCTCCAGATCCCGCAGATAGAGGAACATCGAGGCTTCGCTCAGGCCTTGCGAGCGCATGATGCCCTCGGGCGTGAACTTCTCCGACAGCATGACGAAGATGAACAGCAGTGCCGGCCGGCCGGCGAGCCTGCGCTCGATCTCCGGCGCGATGTGGTTGACCGGACCCGGCCCCCTGTTCATCGAGCCGAGCACGTTCTCCAACTCGACGCCGGCAGCGGCGCAGATCTCCATCAGCCGGTCGAGCTTGCAGTTGCGCTCGTGGAAGATGCGCTTCACCGTCGGCTCGGAAACGCCCATGCGTTCGGCGAGCTCGCGGTAGGTGACGCCCTTCGCCTTCAGCGTCCGCTTCAGCGCGTCGAAGATCAGGCCGTTCATGGGATGCACCTCTTGTCGGGAATTTCGTATCGATTTTCGATACTAGTGGTAATATGGCTTTCGGGAAAGTATCGAAAATCATAGCTCTCCGTTGTCATCACAGGAGACCAGCCATGAAAACCTTCGTCACCTCAGCCTTTCTCGCCGTCATCGGCATCGCCGCAGTGCCTGCCGCCCAGGCCGGCGAACTCTGGCGCGCCACCGGTCTCGAACAGCCGGAATCGGCCCTGTTCGATGCCGCCAACAACCGCATCATCGTCTCCAATATCGTCGGCAATCCCGGTGAGGCCGACGGCAACGGCTATCTCAGCGTGCTGTCCTTGGACGGCAAGACGGTCACCCAACACTGGACCGACGGCATGGATGCACCCAAGGGCATGACAATATCGGGCGGCAAGCTCTATGTCGCCGACATCACCAAGGTTCGCGTTGTCGATCTCGCCAGCGGCAAGCTCGTCGCCAGCATCGCGGTGCCGAACGCGGTCTTCCTGAACGACATGACATCGGACTCGTCGGGCAAGGTCTATGTCACCGACATGCTGGCCGACACGATCTATCGCATCGACGGCGACCGGCCGGAACTGTTCGTCAAGGACGCGATGCTTGCTTCGCCCAACGGCGTCTTCGCCGATGGTATCAGGCTGATCGTCGCCTCCTGGGGCAAGGGCATCAAGCCCGACTTCAGCACGGCGGAGCCGGGCGGGCTGCTGTCGGTCGACATCGCCAGCAAGGTGGTTTCGCCCTTGCCGGACGCGCAGAAATTCGCCGACCTCGATGGTGTCGTCGCCATTGGCGACACCATCTACGCCACCGCCTACATGACCGGCACGCTCTACCGCTATCATCCCGGCGCCGCGCCGGAAGCGGTGGCGCATTTCAAGCCGGGCAGCGCCGACATCGGCACCGACGGCAAGTCGATCCTCTATGTGCCGCTGATGAACGAGGGCGAGGTTGCGGCGCTGAAGCTCGACTGAGTGTCATAGGGGCCTCAAGCCGATCTCCGAGACATTCGCCAACAGCCTCGAGATGGACAGTCGTTCGTCGGCGATGACCGCCAACTCGAACTCGTATTGCGGCTAATAAACGACGTCCCCCGGATCGGCCGACCTTGCGCCAAGTGCCAATAGCGGACATTGCCGAGCAGATATTTTGATGTCGCCTTTGGGGCCGTTTGCTGTCCGCCCGGTTATTGCCGAGGGACCAGTTAAAGCCGCCGTTCGGCTCACGACCTCGTTGCGGCTTTAACCAAGGGCACAATGAAGGCTCGATAGGCCCAACCCAGACATTGAGATGAGCGCCTGTTTTCAGAATCTGCGCCCGCTCGGATGGGAACCCGACCAACCTTCAGCAATCATATTCACCCAGGCCCGCAAGGGCGCAGGCATGAATCTGCTGGAGAAGTAGAGGCGCGGCCCTTCGAACGATTGCCACCAGTCCGGGAGAACCGATCCGCCGAAACAATTGCGCGGGCCCGAGGTCCCTTGTCGACAGTCCAGTGCCTGACACAAAGGCCGCCGGACGGCGGCCTTTGTGTCAAAGAAGGATTTTCGCTATTTTTTATAGGCCGTATCGACGACCTTTTTGGCGACCTCTGTTCCGGCCACCGCGCCCGCGGTAGCATCAAAGTCCCAGTGGACACCCAGAACGACCCGGCTACGGTTGTTGTCTTCGATGATCTTGTCGATAGTGGCAAATTCCCGCCAGATGAACTCGCGAGCTGATGACCTTAGATTGTCGATCGACGCACCATTAAGTTCGTCAGACACATGCTTGATCCCCGCTCCGTTGATCGTTGGCAGCATATTTTCATCCTCAGCCGGCTTTCTATCCTTGCGCACCATCTTAAGGACATGGAATGCAGCCGCGCCAAATGTTGCGTGGCCGGACGGGTATGCGGGGAAGTTGGGCGTGAACGCGCCCAAAACATAGTTCAGGTCCGGGTTTGGCTCGCATCCGACTCCACCGGAAACGGGAACCGTTGCGCCGCCTAGTCCGCTTCCAAGGAATACGTCTTGGACCGTCCTGTCCTGAAGAGCATCGAGCGATGAAGTCGCGGCCGCTGCTGCTTTCTCGGCAAACGGCGCCGCGTCAGCTGAGGCTTCAGATGCTACAAACGCGATGCCGGCCCCAGGGAGACGATTGTTGGTCTTGGGCGCGCCGAGCGGTCTCCACGTTGGGTCGCCTCCTTCTGCTTGCGGCGCTTCCCTGATCCCAATCACAGGGCGCGGTACCTTCCACTCGTATTTAGCATGCCATGCGACGTTGCCGGCATCCGACATCGCCAGATTGCAGAGCGCCAGTAGGCGGGCGATCCAAGCCTCGTCCATGCCGTCGGCGATCGCGATTTCGCGAATTATTTTATTGTAGAATCGCGGAGGCGTGCCGAGAAAGCGCGGCCCGTCGTATGCCCAAAAGTAGCCCACCTCCAACTGATCAGTTTCGTATTTTGGCTGGTCGGTGCCCGCGTTCGGCTTCAGATACAACTGGCCTGCCTTCTTGACGTCCTCCAGGGAGTCTTTCCACTGTTGAGACGTGGTAGCCGGTGGCTCAGGAGGAAGAAAAGTCTTCTCCACGTCTTCCCTGGTGATGATGATGGGATCGATCACCTTTGCGTAGATCTGACCGTAATATCCTTGACCGCAATGATAAGGATCCGGCTGGTGGAAGCCTTTGGCGGGTTGATAGTCTTTGATCTCAGTCGGATGAATTGCCCGGAGGATTTCGGGACCATTAAAGAGCGCATGAAAGTCGGGATGATTGCCAAAGAATCGGCCGGCTTCCCAACTCCTTCTGTTGTTCACGCCGTCGGGACCACGGAAGTTTCGAATGAACTCGTTCTCGCTGTCTTTGATGAGAGCGGCGTGGCTTCCTGTGTCGTAGATGTAGAACACTATCGCCGCGGCCGCACCGCCAACGAAAAGGTCCTTGTCAACATCCCCCGGGCCGATGCCTTTAACGAAGTACGGCTTGAACCCGGAACTCGGATCTGCCGTGAATAGTGCATCCGCGATGACGGCATGAATGACGCCGAGTGCTCTCGCTGATGCGACTGGCCCGGGAGCGCGCGGGAGATCTTTTGCGTTGTCGCCTGTGAAGCTATGGTCCAGGGCGTTCAGCTTCAGTGCCACTTCGTTCCAGAAAAGCACTGCGCTGTCCTGTACCGACACTGGAGATGGCTGGGCTGCGTTGCCTTGGCTGCCATTTGCCAATGCAATACCCCCGCCCGCGAAAGCGGCCCCGAGAGTCAGCGCTGCACGTCGATTTATCATGTCCATTGTAGCCCCCCTTAAGCGTTGCGTTGCAAGATAAACTTGTATACGTTTAAGTAAATAAAGAAAAGGGGATGCGCCTAATCATCGGCGGCAGCGTAAAAACTCGCTTTGGTTGAGATCGACTTCCATGTGTGTTGTGCCAGCACACGCGGCGTAGGCATTTTCTTGTCACTAGCCCACCTTGGCTGCCATCGCCTTGGAAGGTAGTCCTGCCTTGGGTTCATTCAGACGGTCACGGGCTTGAACGTCAGCGCGATCTAAGCAGCTCGTTCCGCCACATTTCCATCTCGCCGCCTTCACCATATTTGGGCCGATGGATAGTGTGGCCCATCAGCATGCGGCGCAGTTCCTCGTTGGGCGTCCGTTTTTCATCCGGTCCTCGAACGAATGCCTCTCAAGGCACAACCCCGACCGCTACAGTGGTGCCGACAATGTCCGCTTTCAGGCTGCGGCAAAATTGACCGTAACGTCCGAAACGCATGCGGCGCAAAGCGGTCGCTCACGTCGCGCCTTGCGTGAGCCAACTCAGGATCAAAAGTTGGCGTTCAACCGGCGGACACCTTGCACAAAGCGGCCACCGGCCAGCAAATCCTGGTTGCCTACTCCGCCTCCAGCTTTCCTTTCAGCTGCGCCCGGGCGTCCCGGATCGAAGCGGCATAGGTCACCAGCGGACGCTTGACGCCGTGGTTGATCAGCATGCGCCGGATCTGCGGCGCGGCACCCGATATGATGAAGCGGACACCGGCGCGCTTGGCCTTGTGCGCGGCGCCCTCGATGACATTGGCCGCCGTCGAATCGAAGAATGGCACGGCCGAGCAGTCGAGGATGAAGTTCTTGCGCTGGTCGGCGATGCGGTCGAGCACGGTGCCGACGGTCGACGCGGCGCCGAAGAAGAAGGCGCCCGAGATGCGGTAGACGACGGTGTCGGCGTCGGTCGCCTCGCTGGAATCGTAGACGCTGGTGCTGTCGGCCTCGTCCTCCCGCACCAGCGGCTGATCGGCCTCGACCGCAATGCTCTTGGCCATGCGGTCGATGAACAGGATCGATCCCAGCACAAAGCCGACGACGATCCCTTCGGTGAGGTCGCGGAAGATGACGAGCAGAAAGGTCGCCATCAGCACCAGCGCGTCGCCGCGAGAAGCGCGCAACAGCGTGGCGAAGGCCTGTTTCTCGAACATGTTCCAGCACACGACCGCCAGCACGCCGGCAAGAGCGGCGAGCGGGATGTAGCTGGCGAGCGGCGCGGCCACCAGCATCAGCGCCAGCAGGATGGCCGAGTGGACCACGCCCGAAATCGGTCCGTGGGCGCCGGCCCGCACATTGGTCGCCGTGCGGGCGATGGTGCCGGTGGCGCAGATGCCGCCGAACAGGGCGGACGCGATGTTGGCAAAGCCTTGCGCCACCAGTTCACAGTTGGAACGATGCCGCCGGCCCGTCATCCCATCGGCGACCACCGCCGACAGCAGCGATTCGATCGCGCCGAGCAGGGCAAAGGCTATGGCATCCGGCAGCACGGCGACCATCCTGTCCAGGCTGATCGGCGGCAAGGCAGGCATCTGCAGACTGCGTGGAATACCGCCAAAGCGGGTGCCGATCGTTTCGGCAGGCAGTGAAAGAAGCGCCACGGCCAGCGATGCCAGCCCGATGGCGATGAGCATGGCGGGCCAAGTCGGCCGCCAGCGCCTCAGGCCGGCTATGGTGACGATGGTCAACACCGCCACGAAGGTCGCCGCGGGGTTGATGGTGCCGGCCGCCTCACCGACCGCGATCAACTTCGGCACCAGCGGTCCCGGCTCCCTGCCGGCAAGCTTCAGCCCGAACAATTCGACGATCTGTCCTGAAAAGATGATGACGGCGATGCCGGCGGTGAAGCCGACCGTCACCGGATAGGGAATGAACTTGATGTAGGTGCCGAGCCGGAGATAGCCGATGGCGAGCAGGAAGACGCCTGCCATCATCGTTGCCAGCAGCAGGCCATCGATACCGACCCGGGCAACCGTCGCGGCCACCAGCACGATGAAGGCACCGGCCGGACCGCCGATCTGGAAGCGGCTGCCGCCGAGCGCCGAAATGATGAATCCGCCAATGATCGAGGTGTAGAGGCCGCGCTCCGGAGTCACGCCCGAGGCGATCGCGATCGCCATCGACAATGGCAGCGCGACGATGGCGACCGTCAGCCCGGCGATGGCGTCGGCCTTGAAGTTTGCGAGCGTGTAGCCCTCGCGCCAGACCGTCACCAGTTTCGGCGTGAACAGTTCGGAAAATGTCGGCTTTGCCGATTTGTGGGCCGACTTATGGGCCGTTTGATGCACCGCCCGCTGCGTCTGATCCATGAACTGCCTTCCGCACCCTGAAAGCGGCGGGATCGTCGGCAGGACTGTCGGCGGTCGCCGTCGCGACTTTATGCCGGCTCAGCCTTGGGATCTGGCGGCACGACAGGCCTGAGGCGCACGCCCCGGCCGCCGCGCTCGCTGGTCTGGTTCTCGCCGATCAACTCCACCCCGGCCTCGTCGAGAGCCTGGATGACCTTCATCAGCGTGTCGACCACGCCCCTGACCACGCCATCGCTCGCCTCCATGCGTTGTATCGTTGGAAGCGAAACGCCGGCACGCTCGGCGAGCGTCTTCTGATCGATGCCGGCCAGCGCCCTTGCGGCGCGCATCTGCGCGGCAGTGATCATCGGCCGGAATCCCCGTCTGAGTCTGCAGAAATAATGTATAATACCATCATTATGATGTTTCAAGCATCAATATGAACGTCTGGGACATAAGCTTCGTCGCCTGACCAGCCATTTTTTCAGATACTTCCCGAGGATTGCGAGCTAGGGTGTCCCATCTGGCGTGGGAGGTAACGCGTTGACTGTTTTCAAGACCTTCGTGACATCGGCAGCCTTGCTGTCCGCGGTTTTCCTGTTGGCGGGTTGCGGGCATGGGCTGATCAACCGGCTGATCTAATCTCCAGTCTCGCTGTCGCCGTTCGGGCGCTGCCCGCGCCATCGCTGCCACGCTCGGGCAGTGAGCCAGCACAGCATCGCCCAGATGAAGCCGGCGCACCAGCCGGCCAGCACATCCGACGGCCAGTGCACACCAAGGTAGATGCGGCTGATGCCGACCAGCAGCGTCGTCAGCACCGCCAGCGACAGCACATAGATCTTCGTCGTTCGCCCGGGTAGGAAGCGCGCGGCCAGCGCGCCGAGCGTCAGATAGGTCACCGCCGACAGCATGGCGTGGCCGCTCGGAAAAGACAGCGTTGTTTCGTTGACGAGATGCGAGACGAGTTCGGGGCGCGGCCGATCGATCCCGGCTTTCAGGAGGCTCGACAGGACCTGACCACCGGCCACCGCCACGAAGATAAAAAGGGCGGTCGCCGGCCTGCGGATAAGCAAGAGATAAAGGATTACCGCCGTTACGATCAGCACCAGCACGCTGCCGCTGCCCAAGCTGGTGATATCGCGCATCGCCCCTTCCAGCCAGGGCGGGCCGATCGGGCTGTCGGGCTGACCCGCCTTGCGGAAGGCGAGCATGATTTCGGTGTCGAAAGCGTGCGGCGTGGTGGCCCGCGCCACCTCCATCAACTCCTCGAAGCCCCACAGGCCGGCGGCGATGGCAAGGCCGGCCAGCAGCACCGGGAATTCGATCCGGTTAAGCAGTGTGTTCGCGGCGTTCTTCATCGGCAACTCGCCTGTTACAACCGACCTTGCAGATAGGGCCCGAGCGTGATCAGCGCCACCGCGGCGATTGCCAGCATGATGCCGGTCGCCTGCAACGCGTTGACGCGCTCGCCGAAGAAGACGAGTGCCACGGCATTCACCGAGACCAGCTGGATGACCGCCGACAGGCTGAACGACACCGACATGCCGAATTCGCGGATCAGCCGCAGCATGATCAGATTGCCCAAGGAATAGAGCGCCAGCGTCAGCAGGATCTTGCCAAGGCTCGGCGCCAGGCCCCATTGCTTGGCCGCGGTGGCCGCCAGCAGGAAAATGACAGTCGAAAAGCCGAGCTGCAGCAATCCCGAAAAACTCAACGTTTCATCCTCTCTCGAACGGCTTCCGCCGCGTGTGTCGCGGACGTTGTTTCCGAAGCGCGCCGGGACGTCAAGCGACCTCGACCAAACGTAAGGTCTTGGCAACGGCAAGACGGAAGCTCAATGTGCTGAAATCGCCCAACCTATCGATTGAAGGGCGGTCAGGGGATCATGATTCGTATTTTTCAAAACTTGGCGCGGCGCTGGAGCGAGCTTTCCCTTGCTCTGCAATTCGTCGTTGCCGGCGGCTTTGGCCTGCTCGCGGTCATGCTGGTGGTGGGCGCCTGGGTGACGGGTCAGATCCGGGATGGCGTCATCCGCAATTCGGCCGCCACGACGGCGCTGTATGTCGACAGCGTGATCGCGCCCCTGCTTCCCGATTTGCGCAAGCAGCATGAGCTCAGCGACTCCGTCAAGCAGGCGCTCGACGAGACGCTTGGCCAGGGCGCGCTCGGCAAGCGCCTCGTATCGTTCAAGCTCTGGACCCGCGACGGCACGATTCTCTATGCGAAGGAGACGGCGCAGATCGGCCGCCGCTTCGATCCGAGCGACAACCTGCGTTCCGCCTTCGAGGGCAGTGTCGTCGCCGAATTCAATACGTTCGATGACGATGAAGATGAGGAGAGGGCTTCCGGCCTGCCATTGCTGGAGATCTACAATCCCGTGCGCGAGCCGTGGTCCGGCGAGGTGGTGGCCGTCACCGAATTCTATGAGATCGCCGACGACTTCAAAGCCACGCTGGCTTCCGCTTTGTGGTCAAGCTGGCTGGTCGTGGCCGGCGCGACGCTGGCGGCCTTCCTGCTCCTGTCGGGCATCGTCCTGCGCGGCAGCCGCACCATCGACGATCAGCGCGGGGCGCTGCGCCGCCAGGTGTCGGAGCTGCAGGGTCTGGTGACGCAGAACAGCGCCTTGCGACTGCGCGTGCAGAGGGCGTCCCGTCGCGCCACCGCGCTCAACGAAAGATATTTGCGACGCATCGGCGCCGATCTCCATGACGGTCCGGCGCAACTCGTGGCGCTGGCGGCGCTGCGCATGGATAGTCCGGTGTTTTCCGGCGATGGCCATTCGGGTGAAAGCCGCTCGACCGAGGTCGCGATGATCCGCAAGACACTGGAGGATGCGCTGCGCGAAATACGCGGTATCTGCACCGGCCTGGTCCTGCCGCAGATCGAAACGGCTGCCGCGAGCGACATTCTTCGGCTGGCCGTCAACGAACACCAGCTGCGGACGGGAACGTCCGTGACCCTCACGCTGGCCGGGCAGTTGCCAGAACCTGGCGCCTCGGAGAAGATCAGCATCTATCGGTTCGTGCAGGAAGGGCTGAACAACGCCTATCGCCACGCGCGAGGCAAGGATCAGGCGGTGAGTGCCGGGATGAAGGGTGGCAGGCTTTTCGTTGAAGTATCGGATGCCGGGCCAGGCTTCGATCCCGCACGGGACGAGGGCCTCGGGCTCGCCGGTCTCAGAGAGCGGGTCGAAAGCATTGGCGGCCAGTTTGAAACCTTGACCGGGCCGCACGGCACGCGATTGGTGATCCGTCTATCGGTCGAGGAGCAAGCATGACTGGCGCCATTCGCATCGCCATTATCGACGATCATCCCCTCTTTCGCGAAGGTGTGACGCGCAGCCTGTCGGAGATCGGAGGCTTCGAGGTGGCTGGCGAGGGTGCCACGGCGCAGGATGCCGAACGCATCGCCGCGACGGTGCGGCCCGACATATTGCTGCTCGACATTTCAATGCCGGGCGGCGGTCTGGCCGCGGTCGCAAGCATCCTCGCCGGCCATCCCGCCCAAAAGATCGTCATGCTGACCGTTTCGGAGGCCAATGCCGATGTGACCATGGCCCTGAACGCAGGGGTGTGCGGCTATGTCCTCAAAGGTATCGGATCGCGCGCGCTTGCCGACATCCTGCGCAATGTGGCGGCCGGCGAAAGCTATCTTTCGCCGACGCTGTCGGCCCGACTGCTTTCGGATCTCCAGTCCCAGCAGCCGACCAACGGCATAGCGGACCGGCTGCGGCAACTCACCGAGCGGCAGACGGAAATCCTGCGGCTGGTGGCGGAGGGGCTGAGCAACAAGGAAGTCGCCTTGCGGCTGGAACTTCAGGAGAAGACCGTCAAGCATCACATGACCGGCGTGCTGTCGAAACTCAATGTGCGAAACCGCACCGAAGCAGCCTTGATGATGCGTGAGGCGCGCGACCGCGACAGGAACCAGTCTTAAGCCGCAAAACGAGGTCACCTCCGCCGGGGGCGGCGGAGGTGACATGCGAAGCCGGCCGTTGCCTGTTGGCTAGCTTCACAAGGTCTTGAGACGGCTGACATCGGCCGGCGTGGCCCGGCGGTCGATGATCGTGCGACCGAATGCATCCTCCATCCTGAAACGACCATTCTCGATCTTTTCCGTTATGCCATCGGGATGCCGGACCGTGATCTTGTTGCCTGTCACGTCGACCTCTTTGACATGGCTCGCGCTATTGTCGTTCTTACCTCTGTTGGCTCCCGACTGGCCAGCATTGCCACTGTTGCCATTCCCGCTGCTGCTGTTGCCGCTATTGCCGCCACCGCTGTTGCCGCCGTTTCCACCGCCGCTGTTGCCACCGCCATTGCCACCCTTTTCTGCCTGTGCGCTGGCGGCGTAAATCCCGGGAACGGAGCCGTCGAAGGCAATCTGATAGGGAGCGATGGTCAACGCCAGCGCAGCCGCGGATTTGAGCGCAAGCCGGCAACAACGGGTCGTGAGCGATCTGTGCATCCTGATCTCCGTCGATTGAGCCCGGCCCGCCCACTCTCAAACGCTGCAGTTGCAACCAACATCGCCGAAAGACGTGGTGCCCGGAAGCGACCTCCGACCGTTGCGGTTGTCTCCTAGGACTTTTGGAAGCGCAAGGTTGGACTAAAGTCCTACACATGTGCTAAGAGGTGCCGTATGAACGGCGGCGCGACCGCCGATGGCCATCGGGAAACTGGCTTTCCCGATGCCTGGCGGCGGCAGACGCCGGACATCAAGTCACCTCCGCCGGGGGCGGCGGAGGTGACTTGTGAAGCCGGCCGCTGCCTACTGGCCTTGCCTCACAATGCCTGGAGGCGACTGAAATCGCGCGCCGTCGCCGGACGTTCGATGATCGTGCGGCCGAGGGCATCCTTCATCTCGAAACGATCATTCTCGATTTCTTCCGTGGTGCCATCGGGATGCTCGACCTTGATCTTGTCGCCGTCCACTTCGACCTTGTCGCCAGTGGCCGCATTGACATGATGACCGGCTCCGCCGTTGTCGGATCCGGAATTGTCGGTTGCGCCATGGTCGTTGCCGGCGCCATCGCCGCCGCCGCCGGGCCCGGAATTGCCGCTGTTTCCGCTGGCACTTCCACCGCTTCCACCACCGCTGCCATCATGTCCGCCATCCTTGGCATGCGCGGCCGCGGCAACGATGCCAGAAGCGGAGTCATGGAAGGCGGGTTGATAGGGGGCGACGGCCAGCGCCAATGCCGATGTCGCTCTCAGAGTCAGCCAGCGATAGCGGGTGGGGATCGATCCGCGCATCCCGGTCCTCCTCTTCATCAGGCCGATGCCGAAATTGGCAAGCGGCCGACCATTGCCGGCATAGCGGCTTTGGCATAGGGGGCCTACGACCGATGCCGCGCCAACAGGGACCTTTGCTTGGCCTGATCGGGGACCTTGGTCCCCACATTGCGCCGTTGCGAAAGGGGTCGGCTGCCGAGATCGTGGAACGCGGTTGAAAGCGGCCTGAGCTGTCACGAAAATGTGATCGACCGGATATAAGGGGTTAAACAGGCAACACGCTCCAGCCATCCCCAAAGCCAGAGGCAAGCCCCAGATGACCGAACATCGCTCTCCCGACGCCCGCTTCCGCACTAGCCTGCTCGAGGAAAACGACGGCCCGGCAACCAACCCCACCGACAACCGCACCATGGGCGAGATCATCGCCGCGCGGTTCTCGCGCCGTGGCTTCCTCAAGGGCTCGCTGGCCGTCTCGGCCATCGCCGCCACCGTCAGCCCACTGGCGCTGGTCAGCGCCGACGAGGCCCGGGCCGCCGATGGTTCGGCCTTCGCGTTCGACGAGTTGGAGGCCGGCATCGACGACAAGCACCATGTCGCGCCCGGCTACGACGCCGATGTGCTGTTGCGCTGGGGCGATCCGCTGTTTGCCGATTCGCCGGAGTTCGACCCGGCGAAACAGTCGGCGCAGGCTCAGGCGAAGCAGTTCGGCTACAACAACGACTATGTCGGCTACATCGCGATCGACGGTTCGGCCGAACATGGCCTGCTGGTCGTCAACCACGAATACACCAACCCGCATCTCATGTTCCCGGGCATCGTCAAGATCGTCGAAAAGGATGGCAAGAAGTCGGCCGAAGTCGCACCGCTCTCGAAGGAGCAGGTCGATGTCGAGATGGCTGCCCATGGCGGCACCATCGTCGAGATCCGCAAGGTCTCGGGCAAATGGCAGGTGGTGCGCGACGGAAAGCTCAACCGCCGCATCACCTCCAACACCGAAATGGCGTTGTCCGGTCCGGTCGCCGGCCACGACCGCGTCAAGACCAATGCCGACCCGTCCGGCGCCAAGGTTTTCGGCACGCTCAACAATTGCGCCGGCGGCGTCACGCCCTGGGGCAGCTATGTGATGGCCGAGGAGAACATCCACGGCTATTTCTCCGGCGACCTGCCGGAGGGCCACAAGGAGGCCGCCAACTACAAGCGCCTGGGCATTCCCGAAGGCGCGTATGAATGGGCCGCGCATTACGATCGTTTCGACCTCGCCAAGGAGCCCAATGAGGCCAACCGCTTCGGATGGATCGTCGAGGTCGATGTCAACGACCCGACCTCGACGCCGAGGAAGCGCACCGCCATGGGCCGCTTCAAGCACGAGGGCGCCGAATCGATCGTCGCCAAGGACGGCCGCGTCGTCTTCTATCTCGGCGACGACGAGCGCTTCGATTATGTCTACAAATTCGTCACCAGGGCGGCGTTCAATCCGAACGACCATGCCGCCAACAAGGACCTTCTCGACGACGGCACGCTGCATGTCGCGAAGTTCGCCGACGACGGTTCGGTCGAATGGCTGCCGATCGTCTTCGGCCAGGGGCCGCTGACGACCGAAAACGGCTTTGCCAGCCAGGCCGACGTGCTGATCGAAACACGCCGCGCCGCCGACCTGCTCGGCGCCACCAAGATGGACCGCCCCGAAGACATCCAGCCCAATGCCGTCAACGGCAAGGTCTATGTCATGCTGACCAACAATTCGAAGCGCAAGGCAGACCAGGTCGATGCCGCCAACCCGCGCGCCGAAAACGCCTTCGGCCACATCATCGAAATATCGGAGGATGGCGGCGATTTCGCCGCTGCCAAGGGCAAGTGGGAAGTGCTGCTGAAATGCGGCGATCCCACCGTGGCCGATGTCGGCGCCACCTTCTCGACGGCGACGACGGCCAATGGCTGGTTCGGCATGCCCGACAATTGCGCGGTCGATTCGGCCGGTCGCCTGTGGGTGGCCACCGACGGCCAGGGCCCGAAAGCCACCGGCCGCACCGACGGCCTGTGGGCGGTGGACACCGAAGGGTCGGCGCGGGCGACCTCGAAACTGTTCTTCCGCGTGCCGATCGGCGCCGAAATGTGCGGTCCGCTGTTCGCACCGGACGATCAGACCGCCTTCGTCGCCGTCCAGCATCCGGGCGATGGCGGCGAGGACTGGGAGCCGTTCGGCCGCCCATCCTACTACGAGGACCTGTCGACGCGCTGGCCCGACTTCAAGCCCGACATGCCGGTGCGGCCGGCGGTGGTCGCCATCACCAAACAGGGTGGCGGCAAGATCGCGGTCTGATATCAGGCACTCGTTTGCAACTGGTGCTCACCCTGCTCGCGGAGGGACTTGCTAATGGAGGTCGTGGGTTCCGGCGGCTCGAGCCGAAATCAGCGTGAGGCACCGGACGAGGCGCCAGCGGAACCTGCGATCCGTTTGGCGATCGCCTTGGCCAGGATGCCGGCATTGGCGAAACAGCCGCGAATGCTTGGCCGCATGCCGGTGAACCACAGGCCGGGGAATTTCGGATCGGATTGGCCGCCATTGAAGAGCGGAACGCCCTTGCCGTCGAGCACGCCGAGCTTGCCGACCATGGGCTCCAGCCCGGTGCGATAGCCTGTCGCCGCAATGACGATGTCGGGATAGACCAGACTGCCATTGGCCAGTATCACGCCGTCGCGGGTGAATTCCCGTATGGCTGGCACCACGGTAATCTTGCCCGATTTGATGGCGCTGACCGCGCCGTCGTCGGCGGCGATCGCGGTATAGTCCGAGGTCAACCGGCTGGCGCCGCCCGAGGGCGCTGGCGGCAGGCCGAATTTGGTCAGGTCGCCGAAAACCAGGCGCTGCGTTGCCGCCATCACCGCATCGGCGATCCACAACGGCAAGCGCGCCATGAGCGGCGAAAGCCTGTGTACTGCGACCTTGCCGACCCGCTTGGGCAGCAAAGCGGGGCCGTTGCGGGCCGACAGCCAGATGGCTGCCGTGTTTATGCCGGCCAGATGATTGAGCGCGTCGAAACCCGAATTGCCGGCGCCTACGACCAGCACTTTTTGGCCCGCATAGCCCTGCGCGTCGCCGAAATCCGCCGAATGGATGATGCGGCCGGCGAAATCCTTCATGCCTTTCCATTCGGGAATGAACGGCAGCCTGTCGCGGCCAGTGGCGATGACGACATTGCGGGCAAGGCGCGGTCCGGCGCTGGTCCGCAGCGCCCAATGATCGCCCTTGAAGGTGATCTCTTCGACAGCGACGCCAAACTGCACCGGCAGCCGGTTCTCCCCACTGAAATCATTCATGTGGCGGATGACGGCCGTCCTTTGCGGAAAGGCAGGCGTGCCGGGGGGATAGGCAAGGCCGGGCAGCGAAGAAAGATTGCGGTGGGTGTTGAGATGCAACTGCTGATGCCGCCGATGCCAGGGTTCGGCCAGCCGGCTTTCCTTTTCCAGGATTGCCGTCGGAACGCCGGCGTTCATCAAGGCATGCGCCGCGACCAGTCCGGCAACACCGGCGCCGACGACGATTGCCGGCTCGACCGTTATCGGCAGGTCCGCAACCGATCGGATTGTCGTATCAGTCATTCACCCTCGAATCCCCATTCGACCATTGCAGCAAGCTCGCAGGGCGCTGTAACCGTTTGATCCCGTGCAGGATCCATAGAGCAAACCGCCACTGATTTTCCAGCCATACGATTTTCGAGCCATCCATTGGGCCGCGATTGCGCTCTGTATGGCATATGCGCGATATCAGCGGTAATCAGGTCGCGGCAATGTGATTGATTCGAGGCCTTTGGGGGCTGGTCTCTGTCATCCCCACGCGCATGCCCGGAGTCAGGGTTCGGTTTTCAAGGTCATGCGCAGAATCAAAGTGTTACAGCACCTTTGCGCGTCTTGAACGCGCGACGCTGTGGCGGCACGCGGAATCTCGACCATGCCCTCCTTGCGGATCTATTTCGACAAAATCCTTGAGGGCGCCGCGCCCAAGGTGGCGCGGCAGGAGCTGACGCATGTCGAGCGCCTGGCGCTGGTTCGCCGCCATGGTGACTTCTCGCTAGCCTATTCCAGCGCCGTTCAAAACAAGCTTTCCTATTTCGGCGACGCCGACGGCTACATCGCCTTCGGCACCAAGATGAAGCATCATTTCGCGCTCGGCGACCCGGTGGCGGCTCCAATGCTGCGGTCCGACTACATCAGACGCTTCGTCGAGACCGGCGGCAGCCCGTGGTTCGTGCAGATCGGCGAGGAGACCGCGCGCGTGCTGGCCGGACTCGGCTACAAGGTCAATCGGCTCGGCATCGATACGCGCCTCACCCTGCCTGATCATGATTTTTCCGGAAAGCGCAACGAGACCGTGCGCTACTCCGAGCGTTGGCTGTTGAAGAAGGGCTTCTCGTTCGAAGAGGACAAGCGCACGATCCACCTCGACGAGATCGCCCGGCTCTCCGACAACTGGCGCGGCGACCGCATCGTCAAGCGTAGGGAAATGGGCTTTCTCAACCGCCCGTTCGCCGACCATCTCGGCATCGATATGCGCCGTTTCGTCCTGCATGGTCCCAATGGCGAGCTGGTCGCCTTGCTCGACTTCGACCCATTGTATCGCGACGACAAGGTCATCGGCTACACCACCGCCTTCAAGCGCAAGCATATCGATGCCTCGCCGCATGCCGAGATCGGCCTGACCAAATTCGCCGTCGACCGTTTTCGCGAGCAAGGCATCTCGGTGGTGACGCTCGGCCTGTCGCCGCTCGTCGATATCGGTCCGAGCGGATTTCCCGAAAGCGATTTCTGGCGCAACACCTTCCAGCGCGCCTACGATTCTGCCTGGGTCAACCGCCGCAGGTTCAACCTGCAAGGCCAGGCGGCGTTCAAGCGCCGCTTCCACGGTGTCGAGGAGCCGGTCTACATCGCCTTCCGCAAGGGGACGTATGTCGAGATGCTGGGGTTGCTGCGGCTCGTCAAGGCGATCTAGACCTGGCTGCGGCTCAGGCACTTTCGCCGCTCAGTTCCTCAGCCGGTAACCGGTCCTGAAGATCCAGGCGACGATCGTTATGCAGATGGCCAGGAAGACGACCGTCATGCCTAGGCTGATGCCGACCGAGACGTCGGACTTGCCGTAAAAGCTCCAGCGGAAGCCGCTGATCAAATAGACGACCGGATTGAACAGTGTCACCGTGCGCCAGATGCCGGGCAGCATGTTGATCGAATAGAAGCTGCCGCCGAGGAAGGTCAGCGGCGTGATGATCAGCAGCGGCACCAGCTGCAACTGCTCGAAACTCTTTGCCCAGATGCCAATGATGAAGCCGAACAGGCTGAAGGTCACCGCCGTCAGCACCAGGAAGGCGACCATCCAGAACGGGTGCAGGATGGTAAGCGGCACGAACAGCGACGCTGTCGCCAGGATGATCAGGCCGAGGATGATCGACTTGGTCGCGGCACCGCCGACATAGGCGATGACGATCTCCAGATAGGAGACCGGCGCCGACAGCAATTCGTAGATCGAGCCGACGAATTTCGGGAAGTAGATGGCAAAGGAGGCGTTGGAGATCGACTGCGTCAAGAGCGACAGCATGATCAGGCCCGGCACGATGAAGGCGCCGTAGCTGATGCCGTCGATCTCGGTGATGCGCGAGCCGATGGCCGAGCCGAAGACGACGAAATACAGCGATGTCGAGATGACCGGCGAGACGATGCTCTGCAGCACGGTGCGGAAGGCACGCGCCATTTCCATCCGGTAGATCGCCCATACCGCACGTAGATTCATGGCCGGGCGCAGGTTCATGGCTCTCTCCTCACCAGATTGACGAAGATCTCCTCGAGCGAGCTGTTTTGCGTGTCGATGTCGCGGAACTGGATGCCGTCGGCCTCGAGGTCGCGGATGAGCGAGGCGACGCCCGGCCGCTCGGCCTGGTTGTCATAGGTGTAGGTCAGCTGCCCGCCATCGGCCGACAGCTCCAGCGCGTAGCTCGAGAACGCCTCCGGAATTGCGGGCAGCGGATTGCGCAGTTCAAGCACCAGCCGCTTGCGGCCGAGCTTGCGCATCAGTTCGGCCTTGTTCTCGACGAGGATGATCTCGCCGCGGTTGATGACGCCGACGCGGTCGGCCATCGCCTCGGCTTCCTCGATGTAATGCGTGGTCAGGATGATGGTGACGCCGTCCTCGCGCAGCCGGCGCACCATCGCCCACATGTCCTGGCGCAGCTCGACATCGACGCCGGCGGTCGGCTCGTCGAGGAACAGGACGCGCGGCTCGTGCGACAGCGCCTTGGCAATCATCAGCCGGCGCTTCATGCCGCCCGACAGCGTGATCGCCTTGGCGTCCTTCTTGTCCCACAGCGACAGGTCGCGCAGCACCTTCTCGACGAAGGCCGGGTTGGCCGGCTTGCCGAACAGGCCACGGCTATAGTTGACCGTCGCCCAGACGCTCTCGAAGGCGTCGATGGTCAGTTCCTGCGGCACCAGCCCGATCAGGCTGCGCGCGGCGCGATAGTCCCTGTTGATGTCGTGACCGTCGACGGTGACGGTGCCCGACGAGCGGTTGACGATGCCGCAAACGATCGAGATCAGCGTCGTCTTGCCGGCGCCGTTGGGCCCAAGCAGCGCAAAGATCTCACCACGCTGGATGTCGAGATTGACCTCCTTGAGCGCGGTAAAGCCGGTGGCGTAGGTCTTGGAGACCCCGGAAATGGACAGGATGGAAGGCATGGCTGAAAACGGCTGCTTGAAAGAGGTCCCTTGATATAGGCCGAATGTCGCTGTGCGCAACCGGAAGTCAATGCCGCTGCCGCCAGTTCTCGACAATGATTGCAGGGTCACGGGCGCTCAGGCCGAGCACGCGCCACGCCTGCGTCATGTTGGCAGGGCGCTGCGGCGTTCCGCCTCGCGGCGGGACGCCGCTTTGACCAGGCCCGGCTTGCGCCCTATTCTTCAATCACTAGAAGCAGCCGGAGCCCACCATGGACCCGCTCATCCTGTCGCGCATGCAATTCGGCGCCAATATCTCGTTCCACATCCTGTTTCCGACGATCACCATTGCGCTTGGCTGGGTGCTGCTGTTCTTCAAGCTACGCTACAACGCGACAGGCGATTCCGCCTGGATACGTGCGTATTTCACCTGGGTGAAGGTGTTCGCGCTGTCCTTCGCCATGGGTGTGGTTACCGGCGTCACCATGAGCTTCCAGTTCGGCACCAACTGGCCGGGCTATATGAAAACGGTCGGCAACATCGCCGGGCCGCTGCTGGCCTACGAAATCCTCACCGCCTTCTTCCTCGAGGCGGCCTTCCTCGGCATCATGCTGTTCGGCTTCCGCCGCGTCTCCAACCGCATCCACACGCTGGCGACGGTGCTGGTGGCTGGCGGCACCACCGTCTCGGCCTTCTGGATCATCGCGCTCAATTCCTGGATGCAGACGCCGGCCGGGTTTGAGATCCGCGACGGCGTGGCACACGCCGTCGACTGGTGGGCGATCCTCTTCAACCCGTCGATGCCCTACCGGCTCACCCACATGTTGCTCGCCTCCGGCCTGACGGTGTCGTTCCTGATTGCCGGCCTGTCGGCGCTGCGCTATCTCAACGGCGACCGCTCGGAATCGATGTGGAAGGCGCTGCGCACCGGCGTCTTCACCGCGGCTATCCTGATCCCGATCCAGATCTTCGCCGGCGACCAGCACGGGCTGAACACGCTGGAGCACCAGCCGCAGAAGATCGCCGCCATGGAGGCCAACTGGAACACCGGTCCCAACGTGCCGCTGGTGCTCTTCGCGCTGCCCGACGAGGCGGCCAAGGAAAACAGGTTCGAGATCGCCATTCCCGACGGGGCCAGCGTGGTGCTGCGGCACTCGACCAGCGGCGTGGTGCCGGGGCTGAACGACTATCCCGGCAACCATCCGCCGGTCTTCCCGGTGTTCTGGGGCTTCCGCATCATGGTCGGCACCGGCATCCTGATGCTCCTCGTCTCCTGGTCGGCCGCCTTCTTCCTCAAGCGCCGGCACAGGCTGCCGAAGCCGCTCGCTTTGCTGATGGTGCCGATGGCGCTGTCGGGCTGGCTGGCGACGCTGGCCGGCTGGTACACGACCGAGATCGGCCGCCAGCCCTGGCTGGTGACCGGCGTGCTGAAGACCGCCGACGCGGTCGGCCCGGTGGCCGGCAGCCATGTCGCGGTGACGCTCGCCATCTACCTTGTTCTCTATGCGTTTTTGCTGATCGCTTTTCTCGGCGTGCTGGTGCACCTGGCGCTGAAGGCGGCGAAGGATGGCGATAACTCGCCGCTGCCGGGCGTGCTCAACGCGCCGATGTCGCAGCCGGCCGCGGGGGAGTGATTGCCGAACCGAGGATCAGCTTAGCGTCCGATTTGCGGAGATATCATGCCAAAACAGACGGATAGACGATCGCCTCGGCCCGATTTGGCACTCCATCCCAGCGCCGGCGCCGCCCCTCACCTGCCTGCCGGCATCCTCTCCCCGTATAGTGGCGGGGAGAGGGACGCTGTCATCGGCGGTTTCGCCGACAACCAGCGCTGCAGAATAGGCGCCGAAGTTGCGGCCGGCCCCCTTCTCCCCGTCGTTATACGGGGAGAAGTGCCCGGCAGGGCGATGAGGGGCGGCTCCCGACTTTCATCCAATCGCGTGGCGATTGAACAGCTCCGGCGAGTGAGGAGAAGAAAATGACCTTCGACTGGCCAACCGCGCTCCCCCTCATCTTCGCCGGCCTGATGGGCCTCGCCATCCTGATCTACGTCATCCTCGACGGTTTCGACCTCGGCATCGGCATTCTCTTCGCCGCGGCGCAGGATGCCGAACAGGACACGATGATTGCCGCGATCGGCCCGTTCTGGGATGCAAACGAGACCTGGCTGGTGCTGGCCGTCGGCCTGCTGCTGGTCGCCTTCCCGCTGGCGCACGGTGTCATCCTGACCGCGCTCTACATTCCGGTGTTCGTGCTTCTGGTCGGGCTGATCCTGCGCGGCGTCGCCTTCGATTTCCGCGCCAAGGTGCCGACCGAGCGCAAGCACCGCTGGAACCGTATTTTCTTCCTGGGTTCCGTCATCGCTTCGCTGGCGCAGGGCTATATGCTGGGCGTCTACGTGCTCGGCCTCGATGTCGGCCTCGGCGGCATGGCGTTCGGCGTGCTGGTGGCGTTCTGCCTGGCTGCGGCCTACGCGGCGATGGGCGCTGCCTGGGTGATCTACAAGACCGAGGGCGAACTGCAGAAGAAGGCGGTGCGCTGGCTGCGCACGACGCTGGTGCTGACCGCGCTCGGCATGGTCGCCATCTCGCTGGCGACGCCCCTCGCCAGCCCGCGTATCTTCGACAAATGGTTCGTCTGGCCCTCGATGCTCTATCTGTCGCCGCTGCCGATCCTGTCGGCGCTGCTGTTTCTGTGGCTGTGGCGGCAGACCTTCCACCTGCCGAAGCCCGACGACCGCCATTCGCTGACGCCATTCCTGACGCTGGCCGCGATCTTCGCGCTCGGCTTTGCCGGGCTTGCCTGGTCGTTCTATCCGTTCGTGGTGCCGGATCGCCTGACCATCTGGCAAGCGGCCTCGGCACCGGAAAGCCTGGCCATCATCCTGGCCGGCACCGTCGTCGTGCTGCCGGTCATCATCTTCTATTCGTTCTACGCCTACCGGGTGTTCGGCGGGAAGGCGACGGATCTAACGTATGATTGAAGGTGTGATCTCCCCCTCAAGGGGGGAGATCATGCGCCTCAATTGCTCGCCGACAGCACCAGCACCGGCTTTTCGCTGTACAGCGTCGGGAACAGCGCCTTCAGGTTCGCCACCTTGGGCAGGTCGTTGTAGACGATGTAGGGATAGGTCGGGTTCAGCGTCAGGAAATCCTGATGATAGTTCTCCGCCGGATAGAAGGTCTTGCCGGTTTCCACCGTGGTGGCGATCGGCTCCGGGAACACCTTGGCCTGGTCGAGCTGGGCGATGTAGCTCTGCGCGATCTTCTTTTGCGCATCGTTTTCGGCAAAGATCGTCGAGCGGTACTGCGTGCCGGAGTCCGGTCCCTGGTAGTTCAGCTGCGTCGGGTTATGCGCGACCGAGAAATAGACCTGCAACAGCCGGCCGTAGGTCACCTCGGCCGGATCGTAGGTGATCTCGACGGATTCGGCGTGTCCGGTGCGGCCCGAGCCGACGGTCTCGTAGACGGCGGTGTCCTTGTCGCCGCCGGTGTAGCCGGAGATTGCCTTGGTCACGCCCTTGACGTGCTGGAACACGCCCTGCACGCCCCAGAAGCAGCCGCCGGCGAAAATCGCCTTCTGACTGCCGGCCGCCGCCTTTTCGTCCAAAGCCGGCGGCGGGATCTTCACCGCGTCCTCGGCAGAAACCGCCGGCGTCAGCCAGAAGGCGGCGCCCGCGGCGGCCAGCGCCAGCGCGGCGAGGGCGCCTTTGACAAAACCGAACGAACGATTCTTGATATTGGTCATGGTTGCACTCCTCATGGCTTCCATTGGGATCAGTCTATTGGATCAGGAACGGCGGCGCGATGCGTGAGTTGCGGCGGAACCTCACATTCGCGTGCGCCGGATGGGCGAAATCTTACCGTCGGCGCTGCCCCTCACTGTCCTGCCGGACATCTCTCCCCGTAAACGGGGAGAGAGCGGCTGGCCGCGACGCTGGCGTTTTTTCCTGCAACGCCGATGATTGGCGAAACCGTCGAAGAGCGCCCCTCTCCCCGTCACTATACGGGGAGAGGATGCCGGCAGGCAGGTGAGGGGCAGCGCCAAGGGCGGCCATTATTAATGGACGGCTGAGACGCGGCAGAACTAGTTTGCCGGCTTCATAGCATCCGTCGCCGGTTTCATTGCGTCAGCCGCCGGCTTCATGGCGTCAGCCGCTGGCTTCATCGAATTGTGGCCATCGGGTCGGCGGGCTTAATCGCGTCGGTCGCCGGCTTCATCGCTTCCGCGGCCGGCTTCATGGCATTGGCGACTGGCTTCATCGCATTGGCCGCGTCGTCGGCACGGGCGGCGGCAACCAGCGCCGTCGAGCACAAAGCGAGAGCGAGCGCCGGCAGCGTCAGGCGGGACAGAATGGTCATGGTGGTCTCCTCGGGGGTTGGTCGTTGAAGGCGCGCCCTCTTGGCGGCCGTGCTATGCGGCGCCGCGCGTGCGGCGTTTGCGCAATCTCTTGTTGAAGCGTGATCTAATTGGTCGCGGCGGCCAGGATCGGTCCGCCGCCTGGCGACTGGACGAGCACGGCGGTGCTCAGGCCGTCCGAAGCCGGCGGCAGATCCAGCGCGGTGGCGGCGCCGGTCCAGCCGCCGAGTTTCTCGAGCGAATGCACGACATTGGCGTGCGGCAGAGTGCGACCGGTGTTTTCGCCGCGCGCCACCGGCACCTCGACGACGCCTCGGAGATAGCGCACCAGCCAGACATCGGCCTTGCCGCCCGGTGCGGTGCCGGCGCCGATATTGACCTTGCCGCCGCCAAGTGACAGCGACGGACCGCTGATGCGGCCGGCACTTGCGATCAGCTGTTCGATCTCGCCGGGCACGGCGCCGACGACATCGGCATGGCCATTGACCACCACTTGCGGCGTGAACGGCCCGTCATGGCCGAGCGGCGGCTCGTAGCTGACCTGGCGCTGGGTGAATTCCTGGCGGCCGAATGTGTCCTTCCAGCCGAGATAGTCCCAGTAGGTGACGTTGAAGGACAGCGCCAGCACGCCGGGCTGGTCCTTGACCTTGATCAGATTGGCATTGGCCGGCGGGCAGGACGAGCAGCCCTGGCTGGTGAACAGCTCGACCACGGTGAGCGGCCGGGCGGCGGCCGCACCGAACGACACCGCCAGCGCAAGCGCGCAGAGGCTTGACACTGTGACGAACTTGCTGGACCCCGACATCGGCTTGCTCCGTGGACGGCGGCGCCTGGATGCACCACTCATGTCCCCACTTCGCCGCTGTCTGCGGCTTCGTTACAGAGCTCACCGGTTTGTGATGAAGGTTCGTCGCTTTGCGGCGCTGGAGAGGGTTACCGGCGGTCGCGGCAAGCCAATCTCCCCCCTCGTGCAGGGCTGTCCGGGGAAATTTATTCATATATGAAGGCCATCTGATTGAGGGAGGATCGGTCTCTTGGTCGGCTCGGATTGACCG
>NZ_JAMYLA010000026.1:0-91870 GCF_040317725.1 Mesorhizobium sp. M1396
GGCCGGCAGCCGCCTGGGCAAGGTCGCCGCCATACGAGACGATCCGCTTGACGCGCGAGGATTTGCCGGACTTGGCGACAACGACCTCGTCGCCTGGCGCAACCGAGCCGGACGCGATCGTGCCGGCAAAGCCGCGAAAGTCGAGATTGGGGCGATTGACATACTGGACCGGAAACCGGAACGGCAGTTCGACCACCGCTTCATCGACCGACACGGTTTCGAGATGCTCGATCAGCGTCGGGCCGGAATACCACTTCATGCTGTCCGAGTGGCTGGTGACGTTGTCGCCGTAACGGGCCGACATCGGGATCGGCACGATGGTTTCGAAGCCGAGATCGCGCGAGAATTGCCGGTAGTCTTCAACGATCCGGTCGAAGACCGCCTGGTCGAAATCGACGAGATCGATCTTGTTGACAGCCAGCACGATGTGGCGAATGCCGAGCAGCGAGGTGATGATCGAATGGCGCCTGGTCTGGCGCAGCACCCCTTGCCGGGCATCGATCAGCACGATCGCCAAGTCGGCGGTCGAAGCGCCGGTCGCCATGTTGCGCGTGTACTGTTCGTGGCCGGGCGTATCGGCAACGATAAACTTGCGCTTCGGCGTGGCGAAGAAGCGGTGGGCGACGTCGATGGTGATGCCTTGCTCACGCTCGGCCTCGAGACCGTCGACCAGCAAAGCGAAATCGATGTCGTCACCGGTGGTGCCATGCTTGCGCGAATCGCGCTCGAGCGCGGCGAGCTGGTCCTCGAAAAGCTGCTTGGTGTCGGAAAGCAGGCGCCCGATCAGCGTCGACTTGCCGTCATCGACGGAACCGCAGGTCAGGAAGCGCAGCAGCGATTTCTTCTCTTGCGCCGCCAGATAGTCGCGAACGCCGTCGGTGGGTGCGAGGCTCTTTGCCATGATTACCCCTCGCGCTTCTTCTTTTCCATCGAGCCGGCTTCGTCGCGGTCGATCAGGCGCCCCTGCCGTTCGGAGGTGCGCGCGGTCAGCATTTCGCCAACGATGGCTTCCAGCGTATCGGCATCCGATTCTATGGCGCCGGTCAGCGGATAGCAGCCAAGCGTGCGGAACCGCACCAGCCGGTTCTCCACCGTCTCGCCGGGGCGCAGTTTCATGCGCTCGTCATCCCTGAGAATCAGCATGCCGTCGTTCCAGAACCGGCCGTTCCTTGGCGAAATAGAGCTCCTCGCCGCGGAAAAAGGACAGGTTTAGGATCGGCGTCCGGCGGCCCCCATCCGCGCGGTCGGTCGCGCGATGCAATCCGAAAGGCGGGTCAGTGCCGAGCGGTGCGATCTGGTCGCTGATGGACATGGTCGTCTCCAAACCAATCACCGGCTCTTCATAATCATCGTCCTCGACGCTGTCTTCTCACGATCTTCCGCGGATCAGGCAAGAAGACTGCTGGATCATTATACCGCATGGGAGCGCGTCCATGAAACGGTCCAATCAACGGGTCAGGTTCGCCTGAAGCTGCAACAGGGCCATCATGATCGAGGACAAAATCGTCATCAGCACCGGCGCGTACCACCACGGCAGGTGTCGGGCCACCATGCTGCCAGCTACCAAGTGAAGCCCATCTCCCGCTGGGCCCAAAGTGACCCGTTACGGGTCAATACGCTTGGCACCGCAATTGCGTTGATACGTGTGTGGGCTGGGCGAGGGCCCGCCGCCTCGCAAATGGGGCGGCGGGCCTTTGAACGAACGGGTTTGAGTCGAGCGGCCCGGCACCCCTTTGTTGGGATGGGGCTAGGACACCGGGCCTAACCCACGGGCAGTTTGTGAGAAACGGCGCCGGGGCTGGGGACTATATGCGCTTCTGCTGAATTAGGCGCAAAGCGTACGAAAGAAGTACGAGTGCAACAATTCGGGCAACCGATGGCCGCAGGTGACGACCGCCGTCGTGAGCATATTCGAAAAGCCGCACTAGTGCTGATTAAAACAGAATGGGAGTAGGAGGAGCGGCGGCGACAGTGTAGGAATAGGCTTCTCGTTTTCCGCTTTTCACGGCGCCAGATGGCATACGGCCTTTTGTGCTCCTTCCAGACGTTTTGCCGATTTGGCAGACCGCTGCTTCGGAATTAAATCCTGTCGCCGACAGCCTTCGGTTCGCCATAGCTAACGCTTGTCGTTTCGCCGCTTGCGACTGTGCTTTAGCGGATTCAAAAAAAGGACACGGGCGTGCTTCGTCGATCGGCTCGAGCTCACCTGCTTGGTCTTATCGCCGCGGCAGTTATGCCGGTCTCGCTGTTCGCGGCATATCTGCTCGTCCAGTATGCACTGCAACAGCAAACTCGCTTCGAACAGGATGCCTTGCAGACGGCACGACAAGTCTCGCTGGTGGTCGAGGCGGAACTGGTCAACCTGCAGACCATTCTTGACGGTCTCTCTAAATCGGCCACTCTCGCCAACGGCGATCTGAAATTGTTTCACGATGAGGCTGGTCGCCTTGTGCAAGGCATGGATCAGGTGATCGCGTTGAACGATGCCGATCACAATCAGCTGGCGACCACCGACATCGCGCGAGGTGGGAATTCGCCACTCGTCGAACCGACAACGGCTGAAGACAGTGAAAAGCTGAAGTCCACTGGTGTCCTTGGTCAGCAATGTCTTTGTGGACCAGCAGTCGGGCAGCTATCGCGTTGCTGTTACAAGGCGAGTGCTCGGACCCAAGAATGAAGCGTGGCTTCTTTCGATCTCGGTCCCGACTGCGCGCATTCGCGATGTCATGCTACCTGCCGTGCCGGCAGGCTGGACGGTCGGCATCGGCGATCGCGGCGGCAATTATATTGCGCGGTCCACGCAGCACGAGAAGATGACTGGCAAGCCAGGACTGGCCGAATATGTCGACAAAATCGTCGGCCTGACCGGCAGCTTCAAATCTCGTGATTTCGAGGGAACGACGCTGCTGGCGGGTTATTATCGGTCGACCTACTCCGGTTGGTTTTATGCGGCCAATGTGCCGCTTGCGGAAGTGCAGGCGCCGCTTTGGCGCTCGCTCACGGCGATTTGTGGAATAGGCCTTGCAGCGCTGCTGTTATCCCTCGCTCTCGCCTACGTCGTTGGAAAACGATTGACCGAAGCCACCATCGATCTGGCTGGCCGCGCCGAGGCGCTTGGCCATGGCCGTGAGGTCGAACCGATGTCCACATCAGTTGCCGAATTCGCCACGATTGCAAAGGCGATGGTCGATGCGGAGCGAGCGATCGCGGAGCGAACGCGCGAGCTGGAGACTGTTTTGGAGACGGTACCAGCAGCTGTTTGGTTCACCTACGACCTCCAGGCTCGCCAGGTTATTCGCAACCGCTTTGCAGCAGAGCTGATGGGGCTGCCGACCGACACTCGCAAGTCCTTCGGCACGCCCGACCGCGTCATTGATACCGTGGCAGTCAAGGACGGACATACGGTTGCGCGTGAAGACCGTCCCTTGAGCAGGGCGATGCGGGGCGAGACGATCGACAATCAGGAATTCGCCTATACGCTTCCATCGGGCATGCAACGCCATTTGCTCTCCAGCGCACGTCCAATCCGCGATCCGGGCGGTTCTATCATAGGCGCCGTGCAGATCAGTTTGGACATTTCCGAACGCAAGCGCGGCGAAGAGCAACGCCAGTTGCTGGTCAACGAACTCAACCACCGCGTGAAGAACACACTGGCTGTTGTCCAATCAATCGCCAATCAGACGATTCGCAACGCCACCGACCTCACCGAGGCCGGACTGAACCTGTCCAGTAGGCTCGTCTCGCTGGCAAAGGCTCATGACATTCTTACACGCGAAAATTGGAGCGGCGTCGATCTTGGTGATCCGATCACGAACTCGATTAAGCCGCATGCAGCGTTAGACCGCTTCCAGATTTGCGGGGAGGCCGTCTGGCTTCCGCCAAACGTGACCCTTTCGTTCGCGCTGGCGCTTCATGAGCTTGCCACCAACGCCATAAAGTACGGGGCGCTGTCGAATTCAACCGGGACGGTTTCAGTTGCCTGGAAGGTTGTCGGCGACGATGGCGTTCGCCATCTTGAGCTTGAATGGCGTGAGGAAGGAGGTCCCCCAGTCGCCCGGGTTGTGGACAAGGGATTTGGCACACAGTTGCTGACCGCTGGCGGCGTTGTCCTGAATTTCGAGAAACCCGGACTGCGTTGCACCTTCCATCTGAACCTTACTGAGGCGGAAGCAGAAGACGACCGGCTGTTGCCTTAGCTAGGCAATGTGTTTGACGTGCCTTGTACACTTGGCGGACGACCCGTTTTTTTCGTCCAATTCCGCATCCGTCTATTAAATGGACATACCAACACATTGCCGCATCATGCTGCGGGAAGGGATGTCAACGTGCCGAGCCAGCGTGGCACCGGCAGCGGAGGTCAGTGAGGTTCTAAAATTGCGCCCCATTTTCTCCGAACACCAAGTGCGCTCTTAGGTTGGGACGATCTTGAGTTCGCCTTATTAGTGTTGTACTTGGTTTTGATACAACTACAGGTTGTTATATACTTTCGGGTATATTAGCTAGCTAAGATATAATTACCAAATTGTTAACCAGGGTTAATGCGTCTTTTCCACAGCATCGTAGTATGCCCTCCAGGTTGGGTTACCTCCATAGGGCGGGGAAGCCATACGTCCGTGCGTTGGGGCGGCGTATGCCCTACTCCTTGAATCCAATCTTCAGTCAACATCTAGTCAGCCTGACAGACGATGAGCGTATCAGTTCACGCCTTTGACATGCTTTGCGAGGAGCCAAACCAAAAAGGATAAAAGCAAGTCAGCGCGATGGAGAGGAGTAGGTAAAGCGATGGCACATCCCCAAATTTCCGATTTTTGGAACGACGCAACAAGACCGGTACACAATGGACATCTGCCGGACGCGAATAGTCTTGGCAGGTCCGATCTCGACGAAGGACGTCCAAGCGAAGGCTTTGTCATGATCGTCGACAAGCGAGCGCTTGAGCGTGAATGCCTTGCGCGCGGCCTTATCGAACACAATCCCAACTTGCGCGTTAGCGCGGTAGGATCGCTTGACGAAATCCAGCACATTGCCGGGGACGAGGAGCCATCTGCGATCCTCGTAATTCTTGGCGCCAGAAAGGTCACGGACCAGAGTGTTCGGGCGGAACTTGCGCACTTCATTTCCGAGTTTGGCACCGTACCTGTAATCGTCGTGGTGGATTCCGACGAGCCGGGGGAGATTCTCGCAGCTCTCGAATGTGGCGCCCGAGGCTACATTCCTACGAGCGTGAAGGTGAAGGTCGCTGCCGAGGCCATTGGTCTCGCTCGTGCCGGAGGGATCTTTGTACCCGCCAGCTGCGTGCTGGCGCTTCGAGAGGTCATCCACTCGACCGCAAACGGTGCCCGTCCGCTCACCGGCATGTTCACCACACGCGAGGCTGCGGTTGTGGAGGCACTGAGGACAGGCAAGGCGAACAAGATAATTGCCTACGAACTCAACCTCTGCGAGAGCACCGTCAAGGTCCACATCCGAAATATCATGAAAAAGCTCAAGGCTACGAACCGCACCGAAGTAGCGTACAAGCTTAGACAAATGTTGCTTTGAGGCTGCCTCGATCGGTCTTTGCCTGGACGGCTCTGGGCAATGTAACTGCCGGGTGCGTTAAGGGAGGGACCACAGGTTCGCCGTTCCGATCTAAGGTTCCGAAGGTCGATGGCCTCGTCTGAGCGTTTCGCGAAAACGGGCACGCTCAGCGTGTGTTTAAGCACGTTCCCAGCCAGCCGTCGCGGACCCTGCCCTCACGAGAAATCCAACGCTGCTGTCCCCTCCAAGCTCTGCGCCCCGATATGCGGCTTCGGCGGCCTTCAGTCCTCCCGTCACTCTGCGGACCATTGGAGCCGGTCCGAGTACGTCAAGTGGAAGGCCTAGCTGACCACTGGTGGGCCGCTTCAATGGCCAGATCCTGAGGCCGAAATAGCTGGCGGCCGAGCGATCGACCCCGCCGCTGAACTGCACCAGCAGCGCTTGGGGAGAGTTCCGGGCAATACGGCCCAGGCAGTTGATGTCCATTGGTGGTTTGTCAGTCGGCCTCATCGCGACCACGATCACATCCCATGCATCGTCGGTCAGGAGCATGGGGTGCAAAAAAACACTTACTCTCGCCCCACCCTCGCGTAGCTTATGCTCAAGGGACGGTGCACAGGGCGTGTCGCAGACGATGGCGAGCCTCGGGGTACGTTGGACGACGCCGGCATCGCCGAGCAAGACGCAGCATAACCGCGCGAATTCCGGCAGCAGGTCTATGGCTGGGTGGCTGAGATTGGGGGCCGCAACTTTGATGCCGGCCTCGTCACAGGCGTCGAAGTCCACAAAGCCCGGCCGAAGCTCCCATGGTTCAGCCATTAGCGAAACCACCGCATGCGAGGGTAAGAGTTCGATGAGCGATCTCGAAATCGGCCCGACCTCAAGACAGTTCGTGACGAGGTCGACCTCCTGCCATTTGCGGCTGTCGATGCGGTTCGTCACTTCAACACGCTGGGAGACCCTAGCGTGTTTGGCAAATGCCAACGTCGCGTCTGCGATGGCCACCAGACTCGGATGTCTGGAGGATATGCGGGTGAGCGCAACGACACGGCTGGCATTGGCGAGCGCCGCCACTGTAGCAGTCACGGCTTGGTATCCTGTCGTAGCGCCAACGACGACCGTGAGGCCGGAGAGATCGAGATCAAGCAAGGCTATTTGCTTGCGCACGATAGCAAGCACTCCGGCAAGGTCGGTCTCGGGAATATGACCGGGAAACGACCTTGCGGAAAAATTACGTGGTAAAGGCATCAAGCTTGGCCCCACGTTGCGCTCCACTATCACATAGGCTGGCAATGTCCTTTAAGCGGATCAACTGCCCTGCCGGGTCTCGGCGCGATCCACGTCATTTCCTGCATTGCTATGACGGACGCTTTTGCGGCCTTGCGCATTTGGCAAATGTGGCTGCCGTATATTCCATCCTCGCCAGGAGCGTGACGGCCTGAATTGGTTGGCGCCCTGAACTCTTGGTAGCCGAACCAGGTCCAATGCAGGCTCTGGCAATACATCCGAACCTGCCCGAACCGCTACCGCAGCAAACGGATGCTAGGTGATACGCCGTTTGGTCAGAAGGCTTACAGACGCTACGCCAGCGACGCGCGGATCAGGCTAAGGGGTAAAGAGCGCCGAGTACGCCGCTACCTCCTTTGCTTCTCTTGCGAAGAATGACAAGCCGCTGTGAAGTTGGGCAGCAACACCAGCAGCGATACTTGGTGAAACCCCGTGACAATCAGCGCGTTCGACGTAAAGCGCCGCAGAGCCGGCATCCACATCGGCCAAAACCTCCGTCCGCTCGGAGGCCGGCCCAAAAGGATGATGGACATCACTGTCGCATTGATCGCGCTTGTCCTTGCTGCTCCGGTCATGCTGGCGGTTGCCCTTTTGATACTGGTGACTGACGGTGGACCGGTGGTGTTCTCCCACACCCGGGTCGGGTTCAATGGCAAGCGCTTCGCCTGCTACAAGTTCAGGACCATGGTGGCGAACTCGCAGCGGGTCCTGGCCGACTATCTCGCCAGCAATCCCGAAGCCGCCAAGGAGTGGGAGCAGAATTGGAAATTCAAAAACGACCCGCGCATCACATTCCTGGGGTATATTCTCAGGAAATCGAGCCTGGATGAGCTGCCTCAACTCATCAACGTGCTGCGCGGCGAGATGAGTTGCGTCGGCCCTCGTCCGGTCGTTCCCGACGAACTCCAACGTTACGGCTCCTGTGCGGTCGATTATCTAAAAACCCGACCGGGGCTAACCGGCCTGTGGCAGGTGACCGGCAGAGACGCAATGGATTATCCCAGTCGTGTCTTCATCGACAGCCGCTATGTGCGGGAATGGTCGCTGTGGGCCGATGTCGTTATTCTCGTCCGGACTGTTTTCGCCGTGATGAAATTCGACCATGCGTCTTAAGTAAAGCGCATCGCAAATTCTTGCCCTCATGCATGTCGTTGCCGCAAAGGTCACAGCGTGTCCTGGCGGCAAACAACGGCGAACAGCTCCGGCGCCGGGGCGCGACGAATGCGGCCGCGGATCGTCATTGCTCGCGTGACATGCCACGGCGCCAGATGACGCCAAGGACGAGGCCGAGCAAGTAGGCGCACTGCAGAACGATTACGAGAAGCAGGATTGAAACCAGGCGGCCCCAATCAAACAAACTGCCGATGCCGCCTGCAACGACTCCGACAACGACAGTCACGGCGGTCATGATGATGAGCGCAGCCGCTTGAAAACGGGATCCCAGCAAAATGCCGATCACGCCGACTGCGACAAGGCACCAAAGCAAGGCGATCTCCTATGGTGTGGAAGACTCAAGTGCCGTACCTGAGTCTCCCACATCTGCGAATCCGTACCAACACCCAATCCGGCTGCACTGACTGACCGACTGTCGATCAAATGGTGGGAAATCGCTGCACCTCAGCCGCTTTGCACAAAAGGCGTAGGGCACCCTGTCCCAATGCCCCCTTTTCGCACATTTCCTTGTCCATCCGCTGAGCCTAGGCTGCTCGTGAAATAGGTATGCGGAGATTCACCTGCCATGCGGCAGCTTGCCAACAAGGCGCTGTACGTTGCGCATCGGGGCAGAGTTGCGTCGGCACGAAATTCCCAGATCACGCGTTCGGTGTGACATCCCATCTATGCTTCAGGTATCCGTTCTTTTGCTGATCGTGTCCATCTGGTTCCCTGGCGCCACGCGGATTGCCGGAACGGATGGCTCGCTTTCCTTCTTGCTTGCTCTGTTCTGCGCCCTGGTAAGCGTCGTTGCCTATGCCGAAACAGCAAGACGCCTCCATCGGGCCGAAGCGGCCTTGGCGACCGCAGTGCTGACGATATCTGCTTTCATCATGGTTCTGTCCCTGCTGTCGATGCTTTACGCAGACAATCCGACTAGGACAATGCGCGCGGTTTTCGCGCAGGTGTTCGGTTTCGCGATTATTCCAGCGGTCGCGGCGATTTCCACCAGACCAAAGGGCCTCGTGGCAATCGATAGGATCGTGATGACGATGATCATCATGAGTGTTGCAACGTCCTGTGTTGTCGCAATTGGGCTTGGCGATGCCAGATTCGCCGATCGCGCGGAAGGCTATTTCAAGCACTCTAACCAACTCGGGATCGCATTATCGGCTGCTCTGCCGCTTGTCGCCGCGAAGCTGGTCTCATCCCGCAGCCACCGCCTTCTCCTGTTGGGTTGCCTCGTTGCGGTGCTCCTGGGCTTGGTGAAATCGGGTTCAAAGACGAATTTCGTCCTCGGTGTTGCAGGCCTCGGAGCGTTCTTCGGACTGTTCAGCATCTATCTGGTTCGAAGAAAGCAGAGCCCAATAACAGTAATCGTGGGTACTGTTACGGCTCCGATATTGCTGGAAGCGAGCTTGGTGACATTGCAGTACCTCAATCCACGGGCTTACAATCTGCTCGCCCTTCAACTGTCCGGAGGCGAGGCCCATTCGGTCGTCTCGCGGCAGCGACTGTGGTCTATATCGATAGACCTCGGCCTATCGCACCCGTTTATGGGCGTCGGCGCAGGGCAGCCGGTTGGCGATATCGCTCCCCATAGCCACAACCTGTTCATCGACGCCTTTAGAACACTGGGGATTCCCGGCGTCGCGTTGGTGTCAATAATGGTGCTCGTGGTCGTGGTATATGTTGTCAGCGCTGTCCTCAGTACATTGTTTGATAAGGACAGGGGGAAGCACTCGACGGAAATTAATGTGATGGTGCTCGGAACATCGGTTTCCGTTTTCAACTACATCGCCGCAAACCAGATGAGCGATTCTTTCGGCCCATCAACAGCGGCCTTCTTTTGGCTGCCATTGGCTTTGCTCATCTTCTACCGCGGCAGGCAACGATCGATGCAGAGCGGGCTTGGTGAGAACCCGAAGCTGTGCGCGAGAATTGGGCCCCAGCTCTTTCAACATTGAGCTTCCGCCGTGTTCCTTTGTCTTTCCTAAAATCAACTTTGCCAACCATATTCGATGATTCCGCACACAGCGAGCCACCTAGCGGCAGGTTTGCCGCCAAGCCTTGAAGCACGCGCGCTTCAAGCAGACGTTCGATTCGTGGAATTTTTTGGGCTCCCTGGGATCGGAAAGACAACCGCCTCCACCCTGTTGGCGAACGACTTGCGACGGTGCGGCCCGCTGGCAGGCGATGTGCGAATAGCGTGGGGGACAAATGCGTTCATCGACCGCCAAATCTACAGGATCGGTATTGTTGCCCCAAGATTCAAGGACCGCCAGTTTCGCTCGCTGCTCGCCCGAATTGCACGTTTTGTCATCGAAAGCGGGCAATCATCGGTTGTCGATGTAGTCAAGGTTATCTGGAACCTTTCGGTTTTGGTTGCCTATATCCAGACCGAGAGGCTAGGAAAAAATGCCATCATTATTATGGATCAGGGTCTGTTGCAGGGCTTCCTGTCGGTATTTATCAAGAGTAAGCATCGGAAAACTTCGGAGCATTGGCTTGATATTCTGCTCGCCATTGGCGTGCATGACATGGTTTTTGTCCATCTGCGCGGCGAGATCGGCCTAGCGCGAAATCGACTTCTGAAAAGGGGCGATCGGTCCTCGCGGATGCAAAGGGCATCTCCCGACTGCGACCGTCATCTCTGGCCGGCGGCGGATCGTGCTTGCCGCCAGATTGTGGCCGATCTTGAGAAGGGAATGCGAACGCAAGATCACGTCGGCGTGCTTGCGGCGGTCGACGTGGAAAGGTTGGCATCGCCCGAAGATGTCGCCGAAAGGGTTCTTGAGGCGGTGCTTTTGGCCTGTCTCGAACGGCGTCGGCCGGGCGACCCGGCAGGTCAATTAGCACCACAATGAACCGCCGATCATTCATGGGCGTCGCCGGCCTGTATCCTCTGATCGCCCTGTTGGCGGGCTCGGGCCGAGCGCAAGGGGGACAGACGCCGAAGGGCAAGGAGTTCGTCCTGGCAGGTGCGTATGGGTTCGAACAGCAATCGATTAGCAACCTCGAGCCGGGAGCAACAATCAACGCTCGAAATGCTTCCTTCACAGTTGCCAACAGCAGAAATAGCGATCCCAGCGCGATGATGGGATGCGACGAGGGGCCGCTGCCCGTTAATCGCTATCCCCTCGTCATCCGCAACTGCCCCGGCGTTCACCTTATCGGAGGGCGTTTCGATGGTCAGGTGCCGCTAACGTCTGATTGGCGCGACACCTATTGCAACAGCGCCGCTCTGCTCGTCAGGGACGGAACCACCGACTCGACAATAGAGGGTGTCCGTGCGCGTCGCTGTTGGGATGGCATTCGTTTCGCTGAACACGCCGACGGCTTTCGGCTAAAAGGCTGCTGGCTCAGCGAAATCAGGGATGATGCCGTGGAGAACGACTATCTCCTCAGCGGCATCGTTGAAGACTGCCTGTTCGACGGATGTTTCTCAGGGATCAGCCTGGATCCTGCATCAAACGAACGGGACGGAACAGGCCAAACCGTGCGGGTCGACAGATCCCTCATTCGTATGCACGCCTTTCTCTCCAAGGGCGAAATCACACATCAGGCGCCGATCAAAGCTGTCGATCAGTCACCCAGGTTGAGGATTACGGAATCGGTTTTTGCATTGGCTGCACCTAATATGCGTGGATTCCGTCGCCTTGAAAGAACGTGGCGGCTGACGATTGAAAGTCGCGACAATGTGTTGCTGTGGCTACCCGACGAGCCAATCCCCCCCGCGTTGCCGCTGCCGCCGTCAGGTTTCAGATTGCTGACCGGCGCCGACGCCCGGAGCTATTGGAACAGGGCGCAGCTCCAGTGGATCGCGGCGCATCAGAACGTGGTCCGATTTTCCGACGAAGTGCTGTGAGAACTCGCAGCCCTCGGTGACGATAATGCATGTTGCTCGCCCATTGAACGCACCCGCTTTGCTATAACAGCTTGGAAGGTCACCGTGATGAATCAGCACGAGGCAATTGACAGAACTGCGAGACCAGGCTGCGCCGATCACAGTCCTGCGACCTTTGTGATCCAAGGGCGGTTGGTACGCGTCAGGGAAAGAAACGTCCTGTTTAGCCCGACAAAGCAGGCCATTTTCGCCATCAACGACACCGCTGCCGACATCTGGCGCTTTCTGGAAGAAGGCATGGCACCGCAAGCCATCTCGGTCGAGATGGCGCGCAGGGGAGTTGAAAGGCTTGAGGCAAACAGACATGTCGAGGCAGCGCTCGCGGATTGGCAGCGGCTTAGCCTGATACGGCCCTGCGTGCCTTTGTCTCCGTCAGCAGCTCAGGAACTCGTGAGCCAGGTGGTCGCCGTTGCGGGCCTCAAGATACGCATTGTGTATCCAGCAGCCTACGCCTTCCCCGCAATCACCGTATTTCGGCATCTTGAGGTTCGAAGCGAGGCGGCCGACGTTCTACTCGAGGTAGTCGGGCACGATGGACGGATCCATCTGTTCCGGGATAGCAATTGGATTCTGTCCTGCCCTCCCGACGAACTAGCCGTCACGCTGAAAGGGCAATTGCTGAACGAGGTTCTCGATCACGGCGTCTATGAACTTGCTCTCCATGCGGCGGCGCTTTTCAGCAATGGACATATGGTCCTGCTTTGCGGCAATCCGGGCGCTGGCAAGACAACACTGACCTTGGCATTGGTCCATGCAGGATTCGGCTTTGCGGCTGATGATGTTACTCTGCTGGACTCCGGGGGGCATGGCGTCGGCCTACCGTTTGCCTGCGCGGTCAAGGCGGGAGCATGGCCGCTGCTGGCCGAATACTGTCCCGATCTCGATGACGCTCCAGTCTGCCACCGGCCGGACCGCAGGCGTGTACGGTTTGCCGTGCCCAAGGCGTCGGCGCCCTTGGCTCTTTCTCCCCTGCCCATCGGCAGTGTGATCCTGCTGCATCGAGGCCACGGTTCCAAGGCTTGCCTGGAGCCGGTCGATCCTGCCAACGCATTGCGCGGCCTGCTCAACGGCGCGCTTGCACCCGGCGGAAAGCTGAGTGGCACCGCGTTCGAAGTTCTCACCCAACTCATCGGATCGGCCGAAACCTATTGCCTGAACTATTCGAAACTTGATGATGCGGTACAGCTCATCTCGCAAGCGTGCCGATGATGAGCAGGGGCAACGCACTTGAGGTGTTGATCGCCGGACTTCGCGGCAGCCCGACTGACAGGGCCGACTGGCAGGCCGTGATTGCTTTGGCAAATCACACTCTGCTCACACCCGATTTGTTTTCGTCCCTCGCGCGCGCCGGCCAAATCCACCAGCTCCCGCAGGACGTGCGTGAGTATCTTCGGTTCGTTCACGACTGCAATCGGGAACGGAACCTGCGCTTGCGTTCCCAATTGCGTGAAGCCGTTGCGGCCCTCAACCGCAGCGATATCGTTCCGCTCCTGCTCAAGGGTGCCATTCCCTTGTTCCTTTCACCGGCCGGCCAGATTCCCAGCAGGATGACGAGTGACCTTGATCTGGCTGTGGAGCCGGCCGAAGAGGCAGCCGCCCGCACCTGTCTTGAAGAGCTTGGCTACGTCGATGTGGCGGCCGCTCGAGGCATGGCCCGCCAGCAAGACGCCGGAATGCTGGAGCTCCGGACGAGCCGAGCGAACGGTTTTGCCCCCCCTAAGCTCGTCCGTCGAGACGGCCTTCGGGTGAAAATACCTACCGCTCAGTCTCGCGCCATGCACTGGATGGTGCACGACCTTCTCAAGGAGGGCGATTATTGGCGCGGAAGGATAGACCTCAGGCACCTTCATGATCTGGCACGATTGGCGGAAAGCGACGACGTGGATTGGACGTCACTGCAGCGATCCATATCCGATGGAACCGCCCGTAATGCGATCGACACCCAGCTCCTGGCCATGCACCATTTCTTTGGCACCAGAATCCCGGCGAAATGTGCACAACGTCGGATGGTCCGTTTCCAGCACTGGAGACGCATCTTCACTGCGACCCACCCCGTCGTTGGAGCCCCGCTGCGCCTGGCCGGCAATTTGATGTGGGGGACATGGCGGTTTTCACGCGTCTACGGCTTGGCGCGACGTGGGCCGTCGGACTTCTTGCGTCGCATTGCTCGCACGCTTTTCAACCCTCGCACCAAAATCTAAGCCTTTTGGAGAACTAGTGCCCCAGGGTCACAAAGCATAAGTTCAGATCTGTAAATTTGAGACGGTTGTGGAGAGGTTTGACATGTCAACTGAAAGCACAAAAAGCTCAGAACGGATTCAGGAGACCCTGGTCTCGGAGGCTCAAGCTCGCCGCGACTTCCTCAAGAAGGCGGGGCGTTTTGCGGCGGTTACGCCGCCGGCTGTGACGCTTTTGCTCGGCACAAGCTTGAACTCCAAGGCGATTGCCCAATCGGGCGGATCACGCCCGGGCAACGGTTGGGGAGACAAGAACCACATTCACTCCGGTCCCCCTGGCCAGGCGTAGGCTCTTCGAGCATCGTGGCCGCTGAAAACAGCGTTGTGAGAACCTAAGGTTCCAGCCCGTCATTTGAAAGCCCCGACCACCTGCGGCACTTTTGAGGCCGCAGGTGGTCGGGGCTTTGTTTTGCCGGCGGCTACGGCTCACGGGTCCGAACTTCAAATCAGCGCAACAAAAAATGAATCCGGGTTTTCAGACGAAAGAAAGCCTCGGCACCAACCTGCGCTCTGTGCTCGCCGGTTTTGGCCGGGCATGATGCGGTCTAATGGGCCTGAAACGCGCGCCGTGCAGGATCAGGCGAGCAGCCAATCATTTAAATGGAATTCATAGATCTTGCCGTCGTTCTCGGTCGGAGTGGCGTCATTGTCCACGCCGCGATCAGTGATGTACAGGCTCATACTATGGCTTGGATCGTCGCTGCTTGGCGCCAGCGCCATTCCCGACGGTTTGTGCGCATGGGCCGCGGAGATATCGAGCGTGCCCAACAACTGCCCGGTAGGCGTTACCATTGCCACCGAGTTTTTCGACGTAATGATATAAAGGAGGTCGTGGACCGGATCGTACGCAATGCTTTCGTCGCCAGGGGTCCCCAGCGCACGCGCAGAAAAACTGCTGACTATGTCATCGCCGCCTGTGCTCGGGAGACCATCGAATTTCCCATTCGGACCCGCAGCGATGGTGTAAATCGTCTGGGTCGTGCCGTCGGCGACATAAAGGACTCCGCGTTTTGTATCATACGCAATCCCCTCCGGGTCCGTGCTGCCGAATGCGGCCGTCTTGAATGAGGTCACAACGTCGTCGGACGTGTTGTAAAGTCCGTCCCCTCCGGGGTTGAGTTCGTATACGCTCTTTGTGCCAGTGTCGTCCGTGAAGAAGAGATGGTGGTTGGTGGGATTGTAGGCGATCCCCGACGGCTCATCGGAAAATTTGATCGTCGTGAGCGTGCCCGCTAGGCTGCCACTCAGATTCATTTGGTAGAGATTCTTGCCGGTAAAAATGGACATCTCGTCAACTTCACTATCGGCAACCAGCAGCGTGCCGAGGTGAGAAATATAGACGAGATCCGTGGGATCGGGGCTCGGTGGCGACCACAGCGAAGTGAGGATGGTATGTGCCAGGGTCACCGACGTCGGCAGCTGGTTGGACGTGACGTCGACGTTGAAGACATGGGTATCGATGCTGCCGTCGGCCGAGGCGGCCGTGACGGTGAGGGCGACCGACGGCTCGTTGAGCGTCCCGGTACTCGAGCGTGTGATGACGCCGGTGCTGGAATTGATGTCGAAGCGCGTGTCATCGATCTTGTAGGTGACCTTCGAGTCGGCATCGGGATCCGTCGCCGAGGCGGTGATCCCGACCGACGTGCCGGCGGCAGCGTTCTGGGCAATCTGGTTGGCGGCGGGGTTGGCATCCGGCGAGGTGTTGAAGGCGACCGGCTCAGCGCTGTTGAGGACGGCGAGGGTGAACGCCTGACTGGCGGTGCTTCGGTCGGACGAGGTTGCCGTCACCGTCAGGTTGATCGACGGCTGGGTCTCAAAGTCAAGCGTGCCGGTACTCGAGCGCGTGATGACGCCGCTGCTGGAATTGATGACGAAGCGCGAGTCATTGATGGTGTAGGTGACGGTCGATCCGGCATCGGGATCCGTGGCCGAGGCGGTGATCCCGGTGGGTGCACCTGCTGTGGCAAGCTCGGCGATCTGGTTGGCGGCGGCGTTGGCGTCGGCCGGGCTGTTGAAGGCCACCGGACTGCCGGATCCTGGCAGCAGATATTCGATGTGCAGCAGCGGAGCGCTGGCCGGCGAGTATTCGTAGGAATCGGCTGTGCGCGTGCCGGTGCCGGTGACCAAAAACGCCATGTCGTTGAGCGCAGCCCAGCCCGAGCGGTTGATGATCTCCTGCACGATTGCCGACAGGTCCGGCGAGCGCTCGGTCGGCCCTTGCTCGCCTACCGTGGTCCACGGGTCCGGCGTCCAGGAGGCGGACGCGTCCGTCGTCGCGCGTGAGGACACGTTGAAGCTGACGCTGGTGAAGGCGCTCGCGTCGTCGGTATCTTCGCCCTTGATCAGCAGCGAGGTCGCGCCGGTCTTAACCTCATTGGCCTGGAACTGGATATAGGCGCCGGTGATGATGGCGCCTTGCGGGATGTCGATCCCGGTGAAGCGGATGCCGACCGTCTGTCGGGTGCTGCTGTCATAGCCCAGCTCGAGGTCGTTTATGTTGGTCGAGATCGAGCCCGAACCCTTCTCCTCGACATCGTCGCCGGCGGCCGCCACCCTTGTCTCGAAGATCGGGTCGATTGCATTCAAGGCAGCGGCGAGGAGGCTGCTGGTGGTAGCCGCGGTGCCCGTCGAGACCGTGTCGAGGTCAGCAACTGCCTCAGGGATGGTGGCGGCATAGGTGACATGGCTGTCGGCATGGCCCGTTTTCGCGTCCTGCCACAAATCGAGAAAGCTGCTGTCCAGATGAATGCCAACTCCGGCTGCCGTCTCTGCCAGTCGGCTGACGTTCAATCCGCCATCGCTCCCCGATGTCGGAGTGATCCCATGCGCGGAAATGAGATCGAGGCTGTTCGCGGCGCGATCCAATCCGTGACTGTGACTCCCCTTGCCGGTTTCCGCAGCAGGTTCGTCGCTCAGATCGGAGATCTCGCCAGTCTTCTCGTTGCCGCTCACGCTTCCGATTGGCAGCGTCCAATCGTCGATGTTCAGCCAGTCGCCTTTGATGCCGGGGGCAATGCCGGAGTCCGTCAGCAAGAGTTTCGTGTCAGTCCAGGGAAGCCCCGCCAGTTTTGCCATGTCGAATCTCCTCTCCATATTTCTCGACTAAAATCGGAATCTCGACGTGTCCGACCAGGGGCGGTTCCGACCCCAGATCGAGCATGGCGACGGGTAACGTTGACATGAAAGCCGTCGCCCGAGATCCATGGCCGGGCGCTCAAGCGCTGAAGTCTACTTTGATCAGTCGGTTGCCTTCCGCATCCTGGGCCAGGCGGGCGCCACCGCGGCAAGCATACGCAGCAGTGATAGCCCGTCCCGCCCCAGGAACAGCGACGGCAGGATCCAGCACAGCAGCAAGCCCCCGGCAGATGCCAGCAATACCGTATCGATGAGCAGGGGAAGAGCAGATAGATGGAACTCGCGCAGCCATTCCACCAGTGCCCAGACGCCCGTTCCGACAACGCCCGCGAGCGCCAGCCCAGGCAGATGCGCCATGAAGAAGTCGCCCCAGGTCATCCCGGTCACGCGGAGGCTCAACTGTGCCATGAGGAAGAAGTTGATCCCGAATGCCGCGCCGACGCCGAATGCCACACCTTCTATTCCCCAGAATTGCCCCATCAAGGACCCAACCAAGACGCCGATGGTGAAAACGGCTTGGCGCCACGCGCGTGCGTAGACCGTCCCCGTTGCGCGCGAGACGGAATCGCTCAGCTTGTAGCTCGTGCGAAACAACATGCTGAACGCCAGGATCTGGAGGGGGGCGACAACCCCTTCCCATCCCCGCCCGAGAGTGACCTTAACCAACTCCGGCGCGACGATCGCCACGACCATACTGGCCGGTAGGACGGTCAGGGCGCATCCCGCGACCGCGCTGCGATAGGCGCGAGCAAGCCGCGCGGGCTGCTCCTGGACTAGCGCCATGGTCGGGAACAGCACCCTATCGAGAACTTGACCGACTATGACCGCGGGCGTCGTCATCAGCTGTGACGACAGGCCGTACAGGCCAAGCGCATCTGCGCCGAGCCAGCGGCCCACGACGAGCCTGTCTGCCTGGGTGGCGAGGTAGTTGCATACCCGGGCAATGGTGAAACCGCTTCCGAAATACAGCAGTTCGAAGATGGCGCTTCGTTCCAGCAAGGGCCGCATCGGATGCGGCTGGCCAGCGAGCAGCACGACCATGCGGATGAATTGCTGGATCAGGAGTGCGCCGACAAGGGCCCAGATACCGAAGCCGAGCCAAGCCAGTACCGGACCGGCAACGACGTAGCCCGTGGCGAAAGCGCAGGCATCGACGAGCGCCAGCCAGCGGAATCGAAGCGCGCGTTGGGCCGCGGCCAATGCCACCATGGAAGCGCCTTGGAAAAGGAACACGAAGCAGATGGCACGAACGACCGGAGCCAGATCCGCAAGTCGAAGCAGGTCGGCAATTGCCGGTGCCATCGCCCAGACCAACGCAGACACAACGAGGCCGAGCAGGCATGACAAGGTGAATCCGGCCCGGAGATGTCGCTCTTCCAGCACAGGTCGCTGGACGATCGCTGGGGTAATGCCAAGTCCTTGGAAGATCGCCGAAAACTTGATGACGATCAGCGCTGCGGAATAAAGGCCGAACTCATTGGGCGAGAGCAGCCGGGCCAGGATGAGAAGTGAGGCAAGCTCGGCGACGGCGAGGGCGCCCATGGACAAAGCCGTCCACAACATGCCCACGACACTCTGTTTTGCCAGCCCGCGCCTGTTGTTGCTCACGCCTGTCTCCACTCTTCGGCCGATCCAAACAGCCGGCCATTGCGTCCATCCCGGATCCGCCGAGCGACACGATTACATTGGGTGACGCTCGCCGACGCGCCCGCGCCTGCATGTCACGACCGGCATTGGCCACGAAGGGGCCTCGGCTGCGGTGCCGCCCGCCCGCGCGGCGCGCCTTACCTACTGAAGAAGCGAGGGAATTTCGTAGCGATAGAATTCCATCTCATCCCGGACCTCCGGTATGATCGCCGTCAGGTCCTTCGTTTCGAGGCGAAGCCACTTCTGCTGGCGACCGGGGTCGATCATCTCCTTGGCCATGCGGACGATATCGTCGGTGCAGCTAAGCCCGCAATGTTCATAGACGCGGCGCAAGACCAGTTCGGGATCCTGTATCAAATCCTCATAACGAAAAGACAGAACGCGGCCATCGCCAAGCTTGGCGAGATCTTCTCGAGCCTTTCGATTGCCGCGCGCCCACTGACGCGCGATCACTGTCAACTTTTCATTATCCTTCAAATCCCGATCTATTCCGTTGTAACGTGGACCGTAGATCGATGTATATTTCCTTCCGAGCACCCTTTTTGTGATCACCTGTTTTATAATATCTTTTGCATAATAATGAATTTGCGTCACAGGCGTGATTTTCAGGAGACGCATTATACCTTTGAAAGACTTAGCTCTCTGCCACTTAAGCTCCATTGAGCTTATGTATGAAAATGGATTTCTCGTAATATAGAGAAATATGGCCTCCGGAAAAATCTCATGGACAAACGGCACGCGCAAGACATTGGCAGGCGTATTTTCCATGATCTGTCGGTCGCCGTGCCGCGACTGATATTCGAGGAACCTGCCACGAATGTAGCGAGCGACCCTTTCGGTAGCATCGGTTCTGACGAATTCGTCATGACGCCGCGCCGGATCGGCATATAGCCACAATGTTTTTGGCTCGTACCAGGTAACGATGTCGGGATGCAGCCCGATCAATTTTTGTGCAATTGTGGTCCCCGACCGATAGTTGCCGATCAGAAAGATGGGAGGTTTCAGCTCTGTTGCTGCCATGACAAGTCTCCGTCGCTAAAGGTTAGCCAAGATCGCGCCGATCCCACGACAAACTCCGCCGCTCGGCTATTGATCTCTGAACGCACGCATCATCTGGTCCGTCAAAGGCTTGATCAGGTAGGAGAGCACCTTGCGGTCACCAGTCCGTATGAATGCTTCCACCGGCATACCGGGAATGAGCGAGACGGAGCCAAGTTTCTTCGAATCCTTCGGATCTGGCCTGATGCGGACTGCGTAGTAGATTTCATTGCTATGCTGATCGCGCGTTACGTCGGCCGCAATCATGGACACCGTGCCCTCCGTTTCGGGCGTAGTGCGGACGTTGAAGGCGGTGAAGCGAAGAAGTGCGCGTTGGCCGACCGATATCTGATCGATGTCCTGCGGAGCGGCCTTCACCTCGACCGTGAGAGTGTCGGTGTCGGGAACGATCAACATAATCGGCTCCCCCGCATTGATCACGCCGCCGACAGTATGGACTAAAGATTGATGGACCACGCCGCTGGAGGGAGCGCGAATGTCAACGCGTGACAGCTGGTCCTCGGCGGTGACTTTTCGTTCCTCGAATTCGGCGATCTTGGCGTCAACTTCGCGCAGTTCGCTGCCAGTTTCGCTGGAGAACTCCTTGTCCAGCTGCAGGATCTGGAGCTCGACTTCGGCGATGGCACCCTTTGCCTGCGCCATGCTTGACACAAGCTGTGACCTTTCACCCTCGATGCGTGTTGCTTCGCGTTCATATTCGGTCAGCTTCGACTTGAGTGTGAGCTTCTTTTCGACAAGGCTGCGGATGTCGACGAGTTCGTCGTTGATCAGCTCGATCTCCTTGCTCTTTGCCGATTCCTGAGCCGAATAGCCTTCGATCTGTTTTCCGAGTTGTTCGATGCGTTCGCGCAAGCGCGCCTTGTTGCCAAAAACCTCGGTTCGACGAAGCTCGAATAGCCGTTGTTCGCTGGCCACCGTGTTGGCAATCTCCGGGTTGTTCATTCGCGTGGCAAGTATCGGAGCAAGTGTCATCCGCCCGCTGCCGTCACGCTCGGCCTCGAGCCGGGACTTTCGCGCATAGAGCTCATCCAGATTCTTTGTCACGTAAGCCAGGCTGGCACGCGGAATGGTGTCGCTAAGCTGGACCAAGATATCCCCGGCCCGGACACGGTCGCCATCGCTCACGAAGATCTTGCCGACCACGCCGCCCGTCGGGTGTTGCACTTTCTTTTCGCTGTTCTCGACGACCACCCAACCATGCGAAATGATTGCTCCCGAAATGTCCACTGTCCCGGCCCAGACTCCCATTCCGCCGAGGAGCAGTGCGACGACAGTCATCCCGCCCAGCAGATTGCGGCGAATGGATCGCCGGTTGGAAAGCGATCGGTTCAAGACAGGAGCCGTCATTGCCCGTTTCCCATGTGTAGCAAGTCGTCAATTCGGCAGTCGAGGCGAGGTTGAAACCGGCTGCAGGCCCTCTGTATTGACCTGTGACATCGGAAAGAGCTTGGACAGAACGGACTGCTTCGTTCCAAACATGTGCATCTGCCCTTCTTTCATCATCAGCACGAAATCCACGGTGGTGAGAATGTTCGGGCGGTGCGCGACGATCACCACGATGCCTCGGCGTGCCTTGATTGCGAGGATCGCCTCGGCGAGCGCCCGTTCGCCTTCCATGTCGAGATTGGAGTTGGGCTCGTCGAGGACGACCAGGAACGGATTTCGATAGAGTGCGCGTGCCAAAGCAACGCGCTGGCGCTGCCCTGCTGACAACGCGGTTCCGCCCTCTCCGATCTGCGTCTCGTAGCCATTGGGAAAGCTGATGATCAGTTGATGGACACCCGCCGCGCGGGCGGCGGCGACGATGGCCTTTGGGTCCGATCCAGGATCGAAGCGGGCGATGTTGGCGGCAACCGTTCCCGCGAACAGTTCGACGTCCTGCGGAAGGTAACCTATATGGCGGCCAAGACGCTCCGACGACCACTGATCGAGCGCGGCGCCATCAAGCTTGACACGCCCCGCCAGCGGTCGCCATGCGCCGACCAGCCCACGAGCCAGGCTGGATTTGCCGGAACCACTTGGTCCGATGATGCCAAGCACCGAGCCGGCGTCCAGGCTGAATTCCACACCTCGCACGATGATCCGTTGCGCGCCCGGCGCGCCGATCGTCATGCGCTCCACCGTCAAGTTCGAACCGGGAACCGGAAGTGCCATCGGCTGGGCGTCTTGCGGCAATCGGGCGAGCACCTGGCTCAGCCTGCTCCAGCTCTGGCGTGCGGCCACGAAGGTACGCCAATGGGCGATGGCAAGATCGACAGGCGCAAGCGCACGGCCCGCAAGGATGGAGCCGGCGATGATGATCCCGGACGTAGCCTCGCCCTGGATCACCAGCCAGGCCCCTATACCAAGCATTGCCGACTGGAGCATCAGCCGCAAGGCGCGGGCGAAGCTGCCGAAGCCACCTACGATATCGCTGACATGCTGCTGTTGCGTGAGATATTCGCGGCTCGCCTCCCGCCAATGGTCGTGCAGGCGGTTGCCCATTCCCATCGCCGCGAGGACCTCCGCGTTGCGGCGACTGGCCTCGGCAAAGCCGTTGCGCATCACGCCCGTCGAAACCGCGGCGCCCATTGGTTTGCGCGTAAAGACCTCGGTCGCTACCGTCAGCGCCACCAACACGATTGCACCGCAAATCGCCGTAATCCCGAGCGTCGGATGAAGGCTCCATATGATTGCCAGATAAAAGGGCATCCACGGAAAGTCGAAAAGCGTGCTAGGCCCCGGGCTCGACAGAAATATGCGGACGTTGTCGAGATCGCGCTGCGGCTGCAGCCCATCGCCCTGGTGGCCGATGTACAAGGGCAGCCTGGACACGGCTGTAAATACGCGTCCTCCGACCGCTTCGTCCAGTTCAACACCGATCCGGGTCATAATGCGGCCGCGCACGAGATCGACGACCGCCTGCCCGACAAACAGAACGCCGGCCAATATCGCCATGGCTACCAGAGTCGGAACGCTGCGGCTTGGCAGTACGCGATCGTAGACCTGCAACATGAACATCGCGCCGGTCAGCATGAGGATGTTGCTCACGCCGCTAAAAACCGCGACGCCCGCGAATGCTGCCTTGCAGGAACGCAGCGCATAGGCCAGTTCCGAACCGGGCGCCGGCTGAATGCTCCTTGCCGAGGGCTGGGCGCCGGCGTTCGCGAACGCGCTTGGCAAGCCGACCCTTCGCCTTGCCTTGCGGGCGGCTGCCATGAGCAGCAAGCCCAGGGCTGCTATCGTCAGCCCAATCAGAAGAGCGTCTGGACCGGGCAGCAAGACCAGCGCATCGGAAAAATAGTCCCAGTCCATCACGAGATCGGTCCACGGTCGCGGCAGCCAGTTCCTGCCGAGATCAACGAGGCGCGGCAGAAATGCAGCTCCGGCAAGCGCAAGAGCGAGGAGGAGCAGGATTGTACCTGGAATGCGCGATCGGATGATGGAGCGGTGGCGCGTCGCGTAACGCACCGTCGTCTTGCGGCGCGCCGTTGCACGGAGGAGATTGATCCGCCTCTGCTCCATTTTGGCATGGGAATTCGCCCGGCGGAAGCGGTTCCCCACGGCTGTCAGTGCTGCCCCAAGGATCATGTCAAACCCCTGAGGTGCCGAGGCCGGACTATGTCGGTCCGTTTAAGGCACAACGAACCCGAGAGCGTCGCGAAGCGACGATCGCGGCCCTGAAGCAAAGCCTTGCTCGAGCAAATGGGCATGTTCGTATTATTGGCCGACAATGCTTGGCTGGAGGGCCGGGCCCTCCGCATTTGGGGTCCCCATTGTTCCGGAAGCGTCCGGTGCGTAGAACCCTTTGTTGGCTACAATTGAAACCTCGACGACATCACCAGCTAGGACTTCCGTATTTTCATCGGCAATGATGTCGTGGGCGACTTTCTGGTTGCGCCTGAAAATCGAAATCTTCACAGAGCCTTGCAAATCGTCGAACGTCCTCTGTTCGCCGTAGGTAAAGATAAAGAGAAGCTTGTCGGCAACGTACCTTATTTGACTTTGAATTTTCCCCAGCTCGACCTGCGTGTCCTGGGTTTGCGAGATCAAATCCATTTCATAACTCTGCTTCTTTTTTCGCAGCTCACTCTCCGAGTTCAGCATCGCCTGCTGCGCCTGCTCCTGCTGCAACTCGGTCTGCGCAAGTTCGGCGCGATAGCTGGTATGTGCTCGTTCCGCCGTCATGACATTCGAATTGGTTATCAGACCTTTTTCCCGCAGTGAGCGGGCGGATTGCAGTTCCTCGAGTTGAATGTTCGCGGTCTTTTCCCGTTCGGTTCGCGCTGCTGCGACCATATCTGCTTCCTTCCTGGCCCGATCCAACGAGACTTCAAGGAAGGAAATGTCATCCCGATATGCGGCAAGGCGGGCGTCCAACTGCGCCTGTTCGGACGCTATGATGTCGACTATCAAGTGGCCGCCAAACTCGACTGGCGGATCCGGCGGAGGAACGAAGGATTTGTTCTGCCGGCTTTCCGCCTGGAGCCGGGCGAGCCGAACCTTCAGACGATATTCTTCGATAGCAAGACCTGCGCGCGCGCTGCGCAGATCAGCTATTTGCAGGGCCGGCTCCATGTTTCCCACGGCGGTAGCCCGAAAGCCACCGGCTATGGCCAGCGCATGGCGAACCGTTATTCCAGGTTGAAACGGGTACGATCCGGGATGAGCCACCGTTCCGGAAATAAAGAATGGTCGGTACTGACCGATCTCCACCTTCACGAAAGGCTCGAGAATGAGCTTCTGCTGTTGAAATGCACGTTGAATGGCTTGCGAAAGGGCAACAGTGGTGAGGCCGCGCGCCTGAATATCACCCAACATGGGAAGTGATATCGAGCCCCGATCATCGACCACCACGTCCAGTGGAAAGGATTGCTCGCCAATCACGGATACCCGCAGGACGTCACCGGTGTCGAACGTATATCCGTCCGCACGAGATGCGTCGGCAGTGAGCAGAACAAAGGCAATGGCGAGGCCACCAATCATTGCAAGCATGCGGCCGGCCGCAGTTTCAAATCCGTGAAAAACCCATCGGCCCCAATCCTTCATTCGCAGAGGCTCGGAAGGAAATTGCTGGTCAGCACGCAAACGCATCGTCGTACTCCGTTGTCTTGTCTGCCGTCAGGATCAATCGACTTTCGTCGGCCGGAGCGTGACAGCAGGGTGTTCGTTGGGTTCGAGCAGTAAGCCTTGGGAATCTACGCTCCGTCGAAGGAGCAAAAGGGATCAGAATCCGTGCAGTCCTACGGTTTGCTTGGTGAGGCCATCGCGACATTGCGCCTCGTTTGGTCGTGCGGCTGGAAGGGCTGACTCAAGAGCGGATTGATAAATCGACTCGACCCTATCGCACATGGCATCTAGCCCCCAGGACGAAAGGTCGGTGAGTTTCGCACTCTCAGCCAGTCGAGCGCGATACAGCTCGTTCTCAAGGAGATCGGCGACCGCCGCAGCTGCGGCACCCACATCTTCCGCCGGCGTCACGATCCCATTTACGCCATGCTTCACGACCTCTTCCACTCCCGGCAGATGCGAAACCACACTGGCTCGACCGCCCGCCAGATACTGCATCATGACGCGAGGCAGGCCTTCTCGCATCGACGTCAGCACACACACGTCCGCTAGACTGATCAGTCGCTCAGGCTCGCAATGGTAGCCGATCAAACGAACATTGTTTGCGAACGGGGATCGTTCAATTGCCGATTCAACAGTGGATCGCGCCGGCCCCTCACCGGCTAGGAGCAGTCGCACGTTCGGAATTCGGTCGACGATCTGCACAAATGCTTCAATGAACTCTACGTGGCGTTTTCGCGGTTCAAGTGCAGCCAGCATCAGGACCACCGGCGGCTTAGGCTCTCCGACAGCCGTTCCCAGGAGGAGATGCGATTGTTGCGGCCATTGCGCGTTCGCGAAGCGTGTCAGATCGAAGCCGGAGTGGACGACGTGGTGCTGATCGGCGCTACCCAAATGATTGGCGATGCAAATGTCGCGCATAGCCTGGCTGACATCGATGAAAGCCTGTGTGACCTTCGCGGCCAGGCGTTCGGCAGCCAGGTACATCAGCCTCTGCGCGTTGCCCACATGCACGAAAGGTAAAATGTGCACGCCATGTATGATGCAAGGGATATTGGCTTCCCTGGCGGCAAGGCGGCCGACGATGCCAGCTTTGCTTTGATGTGTGTGCACGATGTCAGGCCGCCAATCGCGCATAAGGCGCGTGAGTTGCCCAAATGCAGAAATGTCGCGGGTGGGTGAAATCGAGTTGATGAGTTTTTCCAGAGTCATAACCCGAACGGCTTCGGCAACGGACGCCCGTAAAATCGGGTCGTACTCCTCGCCGTGAACCAAAAGCACTTCGTGGCCGTGCCGCGCCTGAGCGAGACAGCAGGCCAATGTGTTCTCTTCGGAACCTCCCCGAAGAAGTCGGGTGAGCACATGGACGATCTTCATTTGCCAATACCTCAGGGGACATGAAATCCGGGGGCGGCGCTTCCGGGTGGAAGATCGAGCGCAAAATCAAATTTCACGCGGCCGCATCGACGTCCGACAGCGACCTCGGCGCCGGCACTTCTGCACTGTTCGCCGCTGGCCGGTCGTGCTCGAACTGTTCGGTGCCGGGCAAGACATGCAGCCAGGTCTCGCGTCTTGAGGTCCACAATTCATATTCGGGTACGAGATCGGTCGGCGCGACGTCGAGGCTGCCGATCATCACCTCGGCCTCGTTGTCGTTGACCCAGGCGACGCGGCCGCCGCAGGTCGGGCAGAAGCTGCGCGTGCCATAGGAGCTGACGAGGCCCGTCTTCTCGAAGGCCCCGCGCGGCCAGATGGCAAAGGCCGAATAGGTCGAGCCGCCGGCCTTGCGGCAATCCTTGCAATGGCAAAGACCAATGCGGAGCGGCGGGCCACGGACCGAGAACTGCACGCCGCCGCACAGGCAACTGCCGGTTCTGCGTATGGTGTCGGACATGGCAACCTCCGTCATTGCGTAGCGCTGCGGGCCGGGTGGGACAGGTGCTCGTCCCGAAACAGAGCCATCTTGCCTCGTTCGAGTCAGAGCCCTGTGTCGATCCTTGGATGAAACAGGCTCTAGCGGCGCGCCGCCATCGAGCGCGAGCGTTCGGCGGCTTTTCCCACGCCTGGCAGGGAACACCTGTCGATTCGCGAAGTCGGAAGACCGCGCGTCAGGGTCTGTTGGGGACGGATACGGGCCTATGAGCCGCCCGCCCTGCCTCTCACAGAGACCGCCAGATATGCCTGAACAGTTCCCGGCCGACCGCGTCTATGCTCGCGCTCGCGTCAATGGTTCGGATGGACTTGTCCTTGGATCGCAGCTCCGCCATCAGCGATAGCCGCGCATCGAACGCTTCTTTCCTGATTTCACCGGGCTTTCGCTGCTCGGAGACCGCAAAATCTGAAACGAGGTGCAAAGTGAGGTGTGGTCGGCATTCTGCCATCTTCTGGTAGAGTCTTTGCTCCAGCCGGGCGAGTGCTGACAAGCCCGGGATGGAGAACAGGTGCGGTGGAATGGTTGGCCCGTCCAGATACCCTCTGCAGAGCGCCTGCGGCCACCTGTCACAAATGACGATCAGGCCGCGCGTCGCCCATCGATGTGCACGTTTCACGACAGCGTATCGCTCAAACGCGATCAAGACTGCCCACAATGCCAGCGCGGCAGCGACAATTCCGGGGGATTTGTTGTTATCCTTGTGAACCAAGGACTTAAGGCGGCGTCTATGGGGAAAAACCAGCGTCTGCAATGCCTTGCGAAGCCACCACCCATTGCCGTCTCCGGTTCCGACATAGGCTTGCGCACACCCGAATTTCCAACGAAATATCTGTGTTAGCCGCTCAACCTGAGTGCTCTTCCCCATGCCATCAGGACCTATGAGCGCGACTACAAGACCACCAGCCGCGGGCCGTCTCTTTGGTGGAAATCTGCCGGGCATCAAATGCTGAAGGGACCTCAAGGCGAGATACGTGGCCTTGCGGGCCAGATGGATGCCGGCATCGGCGATTCCGTAACGCCCCGTGAAACCACATATTGCTCGGATCGAACGCCGTAGCCCGGCAAGATCTCCGCGATGGACGACCAAACCGTCGGCGCTTTGCAGAAACCTGCAGCTCGCCGTTCCCCCGCCGGCGAAGGTGTATTCCACGGCATGCAAGCTTTGCTCGCCTGACGGAAATGGCAGGCGGGCAAATTGGTCCCTCCAACCATCCCCGACGGTGATCCATTTTCTCCAAGGCAATGCCCAGGCCCGAAAGGCGAGGCGGGCAATTGCTATTCGAATCTCGTCTTCGAGAGAGACGACCGGAATCGATACCCCATCCACATAAATCGGCTCCCATCGTCTAATCGCCGCGTAGTCGAATACCGGATATCGCTTACGAAACTCCCAGCCGACCCGGAGCCCGATATGCATGTCGAGATGGAGATAGCGTCCATGCGAAAAGTCAGGCACGAACCAGTCCTCGCGGCCGGCGCAGACATTGTCGTAGCAAGACAGGCTGACGCCGCGACAGCCGTACAGCTTGCTCACGATCGAGCAGAAGATCGGGTAATCGTGTTTGTCCAGAAGGACGTCCAGATCGTCCCGGCCCGCAAGTCCGTCTTTCAGGGATGCGACATCCTGAATTATTCCGTACTTTAGGCCGCATTCATTGAATGCTCGAAACAGTTCGCTGGCGATCGGCAGCGCCGGCACCGCTTCGAGGGGCATGGAAGGGGCGCTTCGCTCAGTTTGAGATAGACCTGCATCTGCTTTGCTGTTGGAAAATCCCGCCTCAACCGCCTTGGCTGACGCTGCAACATTGACTTCCTCCGGCAATGCGTGGGCCGGCGTGCTTGCCTTGGGCTCTGGAGTCCAGCGCCGATATTTTGGCGGCTGCAGGCCATCCCGAGGCCCTCTAGGATCCGCGCGACAGTGGCTTGCGGGATTGGATTTGCATGAAGGTTGCAAGGGATATCCCCTAGTTGATCGCGTCGAGGGTTATTCGCTCATCGTCGCCGCAAAAACGTCGAACTGGCGGAGCCATATCCACACCGATTGGGGCTGACTTCGTTGGCACGCGGCACTACCAATGTTGTCCTCGTCGACCGGCAGGCTCGGATGTCACCTTGCAAGCTGCCGCAGAGAGGGTGAATTGGGTGCCAACTCAGTTCCTCATTGCTGGGCCGTCCCAGCATCTTCCGAGCGAAAAGTTATATTAAGTAAAAGCCGACGAAAATACTTCAAGAAACTACTGAAATCTTATCCCGGTCGATGATGATCGGGGTGGAGCGGTTCATGATATCAAGAAGAATTCTAACCGCCCCAGCACTGCCAACATGATCAAGAACGCCAAGCTGGTCCGAAAACGGTCCATCTAATATCCTAATTCTTTGACCTGGCCTCAACAGAATGTCCGGGTGCAGAATTCCGTCAGCGTCGGTTGCTGATATCAAAGACTCAACTACACCGTATGGTGCCGGTATCGGCATTCCTTTGCTCATGACAATTTTCCGCACGCCGACGGTTGAGTTGATCGGATACCAACTCTGCTGCTGAACAAGCGAGACGAACAGATAGCAGTCGAAATACGCACTTGAAACGGTTCTGACTATGCGGGCGTGCCGGACGGTTCGCCTCCGCTTGGGCAGATAGGTCCGGAAGTTTTGCGATCGCAGGTGCCACTCCGCCAAGCCCTCGGAATTCTGGTGCGTCTGGACGACGCACCAGCGCGCGGGTTCCCCTTCGTGGGCTTTTCCTACCGGCTCTGGGACGCGATGGTATAAGTCAGGGTGCTGCATGGCGGAATATGTTCTCTCTCTAGTTTAGATAGTAACTGTCCAAAACACTACTTTCGAGCGAAGTGTAGCGGCCATATTTCGGCAGCTTTGGTTCGTCCACCATCGTCAAGGCGATGCCGGCAATCTTGGACCGTCCGCCAAGATGTCGAATTCCTTCGGCAACGGCCTCGCGTGAGGTTTCACGCCACCTCACGACAAAGAGGACTTTGTCGACATACCTCGCCAGGATCGAGGCATCGGCAGCAGGTCCAACAGGTGGTGCGTCAATGATCACCGTGTCGAATTTTCCGCGAAGCTCATCGAGGACCGAGCGCATTCTCACCGAAGCAAGAAGGGCAGGCGGGTTCCGAGTCCTTGCGCCGGCAGGGAGCAGAGAAATCCCCGAACGTTCGTCCAGATGAATCGCGTTTGCGGCCTTTACCGGCAAAGTCAGAAGGTCAACCAGTCCGACCCTGTCGGCCATGCCGAAGAAGGCCGAGGCAGCCGAAAGCCGCAAGTCCGCATCGATGACCAGAACCCGTTCGCCATCGGCCGCGGCGGAGCAGGCTAGGCTCAACACCAGGGTTGTCTTTCCTTCGCCGGGCATCGCAGATGTCACCAGCATGACGCGCGGCAAGCGGGCCTGTTCCGGTGTCCCATCAATGCCCAGGCGGAGCCGCCGCACGGCTTCGCTATATCGGGAGAGGGGTCTGCGTTCGAGATAGGCCACAGGCTGGGCAAGCGACTGGGCGTCCCTCGACCAGCCCGACATCCTTGGCATGGACGCGAGAACCGGAACCGCCAACTCATCCTCTATCTGCTTCTTTGCCATGAAGCCCGAGGCGAAAAGCTCACGAAGTACGGCGCCTGCGCCTCCGACGAAGAGGCCTAGGACAAGTCCCAGGGCCGCAAAAAGAGGCCTGTTCGGGAAGCTTGGCGAACCCGGAACACCTGCATCGGTTATCACGCGTACGCCGCTGTTGAGGAGGGTGGACTTCTCCTCGGTGAGCTTGGCGCGTGAAAGGAATGTCTCAAAGAGTTCCTTGTTGGCGGCCGCAATCCTTTCCAGATCGCGCAGCTGGACGCCAACCTGACCTTCGATCTCGGATCGGTTGGATACCGAATCCAAGGCCCGCTTCAGCGAAGCCTCCCGGGCTTCTGCGGCGTCGACTTCATTCTTTAGATTGCCGATGAGACGCTGGACTTCAGCAGCAATCTGCCCCTCGATGTCGCGGCGCTCTGCTTGGGCCGTCATGACATCCGGATGCCGTTCGCCATATTTCAATTTAAGGTCGGCTTCCCGCCGTGTCACTCCAGAGAGCTGAGCCCGCAGCGCGCTAATCACCACCGACTGCAATACATCTGGTATCGACTGGATGTCGCCTCCGCTAGCCAGCAATTTGTCAACTTGAGAAAATTGGGCCCGCTTCTCGGACAATTCGGCGCGTGAGTTAATCAAGGCGATATTCAATTCGGACAGCTGCTGGTCAGTCAGACTGCCTGCTGGTGTCGCCAATAAATTGTGATCGATCCGAAACTTTTGGACAGCTTGTTCCGAACGGCTCAGTTCCTCACGCAGAGATGCGGCCCGCTCACTGAGCCACGTGGATGCTTTCCTGGCTCCTTCGTAGCGCGACCTTACTCGATCATCGAGGTAGGTCTGGGAAATCGCGTTGGCCAGGGATGCTGCTTTTTCCGGATCGTAAGCGGTCACTGAAATCTCAATGACGTCCGCCATTCCGACGCGTGAAACTCCCAGTGCACCCTTCAGCCATTCCAATGCTCCCAACCCGATCTTTGGGTCTTCAGTGAGCTTTTCACTGTCAACGACCTTCTGAAGGAGCGAGGTGGATCTCAGAACTGCAATCTGACTTTCGATAAAGGTTGAATTGTCGGCAAAATCGGAATTCGAATAATCTTGCGGAGTCATATAGTCGATCGGGGCATCGAGTAAGACTTGTGCGGCCCCCGTGTAGGATGGAGGAAGGACATAGGCGGCGACCACAAATGAGCCGAAGGTCATCGCCGCAATGCTGCATACCAGCTTCCATCGCCGGAGAAAGAAATCAAGGATCTCTCTCACGTCGAGCGGAAGTAACTCTCGGGTCATGGTCGGATTGTCAGTTGGACTTACCATTTCCGAATCCTTGCAAACAGCAGCACAAATCCCACCCTCCAGCGTTGGCTGAATGTGCTTTACTTCAAAATAGTTCGGGCAGTGGCCTGTTAAGCGCCCACGGCGCACGAGATGTAGGGGTTCGCGCCCCGCCATCCGGCATGTCCAAATCGCTCTCTTCCGCCCACCGACCGATCGCGTCGCCGATCAGCCGGAAACATAACAGCTTCGCGGACATCCCCGCCATTACCATTATTGAGTAGTAAATCGGCTAAAGGTCGAACTGGTCTACCCGACAAGACTTTCAGACCTTTAGGATGTCGTCGGGGCCATATATCGCGCTTCCGCGGGTCTAAAACGCTGCAGCGTGCAGGGCGCGCAGGAGAGCCTGCACTCCCTGACGAGAAGAAGGCGGCCGGCCCCGTCTAGTTTGAGGTTGATATGGATACTTTCAGCGAAATTGTTCCAGGGCTTTTAGATTGGTTGGTCAACAGACCGGCAGCCATTCTGATTCTGTCCGCAACCTGGCCGTTGATGCTTCTTCTGAAGAAAGACAGGTTGCTGGGCTATGGTGCCCCTGCCGTTTTTATTGGAGCTGGCGCTTTGATTGTGTTCGACATCGAAACCCCCGTAGGAGCAGTCATTGTCGTACTTGCGTACAGTTTACTGGTTTCAGTTGCACTGCTTTCCACCCGGAAGCGTCTTAGCCAAATCGAGGATCGTCTTGCATCGGTCATTTCGGCACTCGATGACCTGGAAGTTGCCGAAGAAAGACGGCAGACTTACAACGCCAAGCGTCTCTCGCGGCTTCACTCGCGCCGAAAGCCGGCAGTCAGAACAATGGAACAAATCGTTTCGGCAGGTGCAACGGAGAGTCTCGAAAGTGAGACGCAGGCGATCCCTGGTCCGCCTTGGCAAGAGTTGCAACCGCGCGATCCGCCAGTGGGGTCCGCGCTTCCGGCATCAACGCGATCAGCAGGACCCGACGTGCTTTCAGAAGAGCGTCGAACGCGGCTGCTTTCAAGTTGAGCAGCTCTGCTTGGCGAGGGTTCACCCAAGTTTTCAACCAAGTTAGGTGACGTAAAAGTAACGGTGATCGTCCGCCGGGCGTCCGAACGGACAAGTTCGAACGCGGGCGTTGGCTGCGCTGGCAACCCAAGGCCAACGTCGATTCAATAAGTGGGTAAAAGAGGCAGCCGGATGCTGAGCGTACGCCCAAGGTGGTAAGGTTCATCCCACGGTGGTAGGTTGCGACGCCATTCGGATGAAAAGATAGGCGGAACTTTTTGGGTAGTTGATGGTTTTGAGCCTCAGGTAGATCGAAGGGGCAATCACCGGCTCGGGTAATCAAAACAAAATGGCCTTATCAAAGCAGGCTCTTGAATTGGCGAGGGGACCTACGTTCGCTGACGCGAGTTGGGAAAGGGGAATCTCTGTACTGCCGGGAGCTGTGCGCCGCCTCTATCCGGCGAACACAACGATCGCGCGCGACCATCAGGCTAAATCCTCTATCCTAGTTATGACCGCGGGCTGGGCGGCGTTCGGCAAAACGTTGCGGAATGGCTCGCGTCTCATCGTCGATTTTGCGCTTCCTCACGAAATTGCCTTGATCGAGTTCTCTGGAGAAGGGGGCGAGACGGTCACGGCTCTTTCCGATGTGACCGCGATCGAGTTGACCGGTCCTGCCCATACTTGTTTTTTGCGTTATCCGCCGTCCATTTGCGAGGCTATCCTGCGGGCTGAGGCAAGGCGGCACTCACGAGTTGCGGAACATCTGGCAGGCGTCAGTAGACGGGGGCCTGTGGAACGCACGGCCCATCTTCTTCTCGAACTGGGCTGCCGAGCGCATCGATCGGCAACGAGTTATCCGGACCGCTTTGAATGCCCGCTGACCCAGGCCGAGCTGGCCGATGCGTTGGGGCTTTCGGCCGTGCATGTAAGTCGCGTGTTGAAGGATTTGCGAGAAAGCGGACTGGCTTCATTCCGCAATGGTGTGGTCGAGTTGCATGACCATGCGGGACTGATCAAAACGGCCGGATTTGATCGGTCTTACATTTCGAGCTGACATCGAGCCTAATTCTGATCTCAACCGCGCGGCCGGCTCTCCCTCGCGGAGGGAGTGCCTCGTGATCCCACAGGCCGCGTCATCATCGAGGGAGCGCTCATGAAAACCGCATGCCGGGTGCCGATGCCCGAGAATGAGGATCGCCGCCGGACCAACCGCGAGCGCAAGGTGCTGGTCGCCGAACGGGTCGAGCAGGTCAACCGCATCAAAGGCCTGCTCTTCAGCCAGGGCATCCGCGACTACGAACCTTTGCACCGCGACCGACGCGATCGCCTGGAAGAACTGCAGACCGGCGATGGCCGCGCCCTGCTGGGCACACGTGCGCCGACGCTTCTATGAACTGGCGGCAGCCGGTCCCGCGCCGATCGCCAGCGAGGCGCTGAGACGGATCGCCGACCTCTATAAGATCGAGGACGATATCCGCGGCCGATCGGCCGATGAACGCCGTGCAATGCGTCAGGACAATAGCCGCGCTATTGTCGCCGATCTTGAACCTTGGTTGCGCGAAAAGCTCGGCCTGATCAGCCAGAAGACAAAGCTCGCCGAGGCGATCCGCTACACGCTCTCGCGCTGGGAAGGCCTCTCGGGCTTCCTTGACGACGGCCGCATCGAGATTGACAGCAACACGGTCGGGCGGCCCATTCGATCCATCGCGAAGACTGATTCATTATGCACCTCCTTTTCAAATGGCGGAAAACAGCGATCGACATAGTGAGCCACTCGCCATTCTTGTCGGACGAGCGATAGCCGCTGATCTTGTGCACCGTGCGCAGCGATTGGACGCGACGCGCGGTCCAGGTCTTTCCCTGACCGGTCTGCATGCCCATGCGGTTGAGTGTGGCAGCGATTTCGGCATCCGACCACCGGGTTGCCATGGATCGCATGATCGCCAGAGCCTCCTCAGGCGTACGCTGGCCATGCTCTCCGGATTTGGGCTTGCGAACCCGTACCTGCGAGTGCTGGCCTCCATGCCAGTGGATGGTCAAGATCACGTCGCGCGCATCGTCATCGACATCCGCCACGATGTCCTTGATGAGCGCGCGCAGCAGTTGCTGACGACAGCGCATGTCGACACCCGGCGCATTCCAGGTGGCCTTGAGATCCTGGGCGAGGCCCGTGAAGTCCGGAACCGCGTCGACAGGCTCCACACGCTGGACTTCGCTCAGCCGGGCCTCGCAGGTCTCCACGCGCCTGAGCGTGGCTTCCCAACTCCTCTCGAGCTGGGCCGCAATAAGCCGGTTCTCCGGGTCGCAGGCCGCATAGCGGCGCTCGGCGAGCGATGCCTCGTAGCGCGCCTGCTGCAGGTCCAGCTCGATCATCTGCCGGCGCCTGGCCTCGCTCTCCAGCTGCATCCGTTCAGCCTCCAACGCCGCTTCGATCGCCATCGGCGCAACCGCCTCCAGCGCTTCGCGGGTCACCGCCGCGTCGGTACGAAAGCCGTTGAACGACATGCATCGCGCCTGTGCCATCATGAGGTTGCCGCGCTCGCAGCGATATACCGGATAACCTTGGCCGCGTCCGGCATACATGACAACCAGTCTTCGCCCGCATCGACCACAAGAGATGAGACCCGGGAGCAGCGCGCGACCGCCTCGGCCCGACTTGACGCCGCCGGCTTTGCCATAAGCGTTGGCCGCGAGCAGTTCCTGGTTCCGTTCGTACTCGCTCCATCCGATGTAGCCTTCGTGATGGTCATTGAGCACCACCGCCCACTCGCTAGCCGGCTTGTAATGGCCATAGCTTTTGCGAACGCGGCCATCGACGATCTCAGTGCGCTTCTCGCTTTTACCATAGACATAGGCGCCGGCGTAGAATGGGTTCTTCAGGATCGAGATCACGTTGCGGTAGCGGATCGGAACCCAGTCGAAGGACACCATCTTCTTGCCGTCGGAGGGTCTGGGAAAATGCACGCCATCGTCGATCATCGAGATCAGGACCTGGCGCGCACTGCCGAGTTCGCGGAAGCGCGCGAATATCAGGCGAATGGTCTCCTGCAGGCGCATGTCGGGATCGAACCCGAGACCGTAATCGCGGTGCCAGACATAGCCGAAGGGCACGGAGATGCGCAGTTCCCCGCGCTGTGCCTTGGCGCGGGCGGCCTCGTACATGCGGGCACGCAGCACGCCGAGCTCGAACTCGCTGATGCTGCCCTTCATACCGAGCAGCAGGCGGTCGTTCGGCAACCCCGGATCGTAGACTCCGTCCAGATCGATCACGCGCGCATCGACTTCGCCGCACAACTCGAGCAGCCGATGCCAGTCCGGCCCGTTGCGCGACAGGCGGGACGCCTCCAGGCAAAGCACGGCGCCCACATGGCCGGTGCACAGATCGTCGATCAGGCGCTCGAAACCGGGACGCTCCACAGCCCCGCTTGCGGTCCGTCCCAGATCCTCGTCGATCACCTCTACTTTGCGGAATCCCCAGCGCCGCGCGACGTCGACAAGCTCATATTGCCGACGCTGGCTCTCAAGGTTGAGCTGGACCTGCGCCTGAGTGGACTGACGCACATAGACGACGGCCTTGCGCTTGAGGACGGCAGTCGGAATCAGATTACCGCTCGTCATGGCAGCTCTCCTCCTCCGTTGCCACGCCGGCGGCGGCCATCAGTACGTTGGCGAGCCGGGCGATCACTATGGTCCGTTGCGCTGGACTCAGCCCGTTCAGCTTCTGCGAGTCGAGCGGCAAGCTGAGTTGGCGAACGACCACGAGAGATCGTGTCGGGGGTGGCAGGGTTCTCATGTTGCGCCTCCGCGATGGTGAAATCATCCGGAGAGCCTCGCCGGAAACGGCGTTCGATCAAGAGCTTGTGAAGCTCAAGCAGCGCGGCAAGCGATACGCGCGGGGAGCCCAAATCCATCGCCGCGCAAGCCACGGGATCGATCACCCAGGCCGGAGCGGTAATGACATGCCCGGGCGCGACGACGAGATGAATGATCCGGCCGTTGGCGCGCTCTTCGCTGTTCTCGCAGCGAAGCCGACGTCCGAAATACGGGTGCCAACGATAATGGACCTCGACCTCCTGCCCAACATGGGCAGAATGACCCCGAGATGGCTCTCAACCGCAAAAACGCGCTCTTCGCCGGCTCCGACGGCGGTGCCGAACACTGGGCAGTCATTGGGTCGCTAGTCGAAACCTGCAAACTCAATGGCGTCGAGCCGCTCGGCTATCTCGCCCACGTACTCACCAGGATCGTCAACGGCAATCCGAACAGCCAGATCGACGACCTGCCGTCTTGGGCCTACATCCGGGCGCCCGAGCTAAAGGCCGTGGCCTGAGAACAGCGCTTACCCTCATTGCTCCTTGGCTTCGATCCAAACTTCAACGGGTCAGAACGAGGGCCTTCTCGCCGTGTCCCTGCCTTGAACGATAGTCCTAGACGGATGATCGGCTTTCGCCGGCCCAAGCGCCGTGCGCAGCATGTGAGCGCCCGGATAGTCGCTTTCGGTTGCGAATTGGAACTCGCCATGTCGTCCCCTTTTGCCAAAGGAGAGCAAGGGTGGTTGTGGTTCGCGGTGCCTCGATCGTCGCATCGACAGCTAAGATCTCCTCGTTGCAGACATGGCTGCATGGGAGCACCTGCGAAACACCAGCGGCGCTCGCATCAACTGGATGTTCTCTATCGAAACGCTCGCCTTAAGATGGTCAAAGCCTATCCCAAGCCGATTTCCAAAGAGTCATAACCTCTGTGCAATCGGCGCTATCCGTCGCTATTTTTGATCGGTGTTAGTCGCAACTGGAACACCAGCGGTGACGCGCCCGCTTTTCGTAGTGCCATGTGCGATCGCATGAGCGATCAAATGACGTACACGTCGTGAAAGGTCAGGACCGCCCCGGCCTGTAGGTGGGCGATTTCCACCTGAGCGGTCGATTTCGAGCCATCGGGGTCATAATACAGAATGCCCGTAGTCTGGTTGTAGAGCAGGTAATCGTTATGGCTGGTGGCGTGTTCGCGCAACTCAAAATACGACGAGTTCACCTGCGTCGGGCTGGACAAGGAACCGGGGCCGAGGCTGGTGAAGACGGCATTGTCGAGATAGAGCGCGTCGTCCGCTGCGTGGAAGTCGGGGAGCGTATCGACGTTGCCCGGGCCATAGGCCGTGTCAAACACGAAGGTGTCGCTGCCGGCGCCAGCGTGGAGCACGTCGTTGCCACCCCGGCCCCACAGTATGTCGTTGCCAGCCAAAGCATCATAGCTATCGGCCGCGCCAGTGCCGACAAAGGTGTCGTTCCCAGTAGTTCCTGTGGCCGCGTCGGTCGGCGGTATCAGAGGCGACGGAGGCTGGTCGGTCCCGTCATGGGCTGCATGCCAGACCGCCTTGGCGTTGGCCCAATATTCGCGGGCCGCCTGGCCTTGAAGGACCGTCCAGCCGGCGGGCGGCATTGGATAACTGGACGGCAGCGGCGTGTCAGAGAGGTTGAGGTAGTAATTGCCGTGCGACTCGACCGTCTTGTCCCAGGCCCGCTGCAGCCGTTCCATGCCATTGTGGTTCACGTCGGTGATCGCCACCACGCAATCGACAAAGTGCAGGCTAGGCACAATATCGTCAGAGCCTGTGCCCTTGTCGAGTTTAAACGGCGAACCGTGGGTCATCTCGCCTTTGCGAAGGTATTCTTTCATGCCCAGAAGCATGCCATCCATAATGACCGTGTTGTTAGACCCATCCACGTCACCGTCACCAAGGCTCACTCCGGAAAACACGTTGTCGAATAGGGAATCCTTGATCGTGCCGCCGATGACGTCATCGTCCTCGATCGCGTCGTCTCGGGAGTAGCCGACATAGCTATCCTCGATGACGAAGGTGCCGGTGCCGCCGACACGGATGCCATCCCAGGGCTGGGTAACCGTCCAATCGTCGATGACAAAGTTGTGGGCTGAATTTATACGGACTGCGGCGGAGTTGACGTAAATGTTCTCCCAGTCGCCGGTTTGGGAGACCGTGCCGTTGATCGTGCCGCCAAAAACCAAGAGGTTGGCACCGGGGTCGGTGATCGCGAAGGGATAGAGGTTGCTGGGGCTTCCCTGATTGGCCACGATCCACGAGGCGTCGGTGGCATCGATGGTGGTGTCGGCGGCCAGACCGGATGCTTTATACTGGGTGTAGCCATAGTCGCCGCTTAAGACAATGGTGCTTGTGTCGGCCATGCCTTGGCCACCTTTCACACTCCCGACCTTTCCGCCAAGTGCCTGAAGCCGGAAAGGCCTGCGTCCATCAGAACCCCCGTCAGCGATATCGTGCAAATCACAAAATGTAACATGTCCCGCACGATGGCTTGTTACCGGAGAGGCGTCTGGAGCCGCCCACGGGGAGACCGATTGAGTGCGTTCTAGTTGGGTGGCCGATCTTACCGCCGGCCTCATGCACTGACAAATCGGAGGCGGCTAGTGTCCTGATCGGCAAATGGGACCGTCATTGGAGACACTATGGCTGCCGTGCTCGGTGAGGAGACTAAGGACGGGCTCAGCCAGATCGACTGCTCCCTGCTGACGCTCTCCGATCTCGCCATCGCTATCAGGCCTGGCATCTCAGTCACATCGGCCTGGGATGTGCTTGCCCATATCGCAGGGGAAAGGCGAAGGTCGGCCGACGCTGGGGAGGGGGCCAACGGTGGTGACGGGTCAGCCAGCAGCTCCAAGACCCAAACCAGCAACGCGACCAAGACGGGCCGCGGCAAGGAGCAGGTTCTGGCAGCGAGATCATCCAGCCTGCGAAACTGACCGGCGGCGAGGAGGATCGCTTCATCCCGCGCGTTGAGGCGCTGACAGGGTATGGCGAAGCCCGGGAATGGTCGCTGTCGTTGCAGGCTGACCTGGCACTGTGGCGAGGGGGCAGGCTCGCATGCGAGGAGATGACCACAAAACTGCTTCTGGCTGGCCCGCCCGGCACGGGCAAAACGAGCTTCGCCAGGGCCCTTTGCAACACGCTGCAGATCCCGCTGATTGTGACTTCCGTGACGACCTGGCTGGAACCCGGCTATCTCGGCGACGTGCTCCGGCGCATGAAGGCGGCATTCACGGAAGCCGAAGCCAACAAGCTTGCGATCCTTTTTGTCGATGAGATCGACGGCATTGGCAAGCGGGGAAACGCGTCCCGCTCCTTTGACGAATACTGGACCTCTTTCATCACCAGGCGCTGACGCTGCTCGACGGCGCGTCGAAATCGTCCGGCGTGATCATTGTCGGGGGCGGCCAACTATCCCGACGCCATCGTCCCGGCGCTGCTGCGCTCGGGCAAGCTGGAAAAACAGATCGTCATTCCGCGGCCCGACATTGAAGTGGAACTGCGCAAGCACCCCCACAATCTGCTGATCGCCAGCAGCGAGGAAGATGTCGAACAGGAAAAAGAATTGCTCCAAAGCCTGCGATCTCTCAGGATTCGGGGTTCTATCCTGGCGCCAACTCAGCGACTGACAGCGACCACATCGTGCAGTTGGTCAAGAAGGGGCGCCGATCGTGTTGATCGACCGCGTCGTCAAGGACCTGCAATGCGACAGCGTCGTCGTTGATAATGAAGGTGGTGCGCGCGAGGCGGTGGATTATCTCGTTGCCAACGTCACGACCGGAATCGCTTGCCGTCAGCGACCGCGACCGCCCCCCTGGGTTGGAGCCTTTCTCTTCCTCGCCTCGGACGCGTTGAGCCGTTACGTCGATGGACAGTTCCTTGAGGTTAATGGCTGGCAATACTGCCTTGAAAAGAACGGTTTCCAGGCTGATCTGGCTGGTCCGCAGCTTTATCGCCATGGCCGAAGACTCGCTGATCAGAAGCTGCGCCGCATCCTGCTCCGCCAGCCAAGTCTGGACGCGCGGCGTCATCGCTTCATTGGAGAGCGCCGCGACGATCAGCGACGTGTCGAGATAAAGCATCAGTAGCGGTCGCCGTCCCGCATCGCGCGCACCAGATCGGCAGCGCTTTCAGTCTGCGGCGGCACAATCGCCGTCAGAGACCGGAGCAGGGCAGCGTCGATTGGTTTGCGAGGATTGGACACGGCGGTGAGCCGTGCAACCGGCTTGCCGCGCCGAGTGATGTCGATTGAATGGCCTGCCTCGACCCGGTCGACCAACTCGCTCAGATGGGCCTTGGCTTCTGCCAGATTGATCACATACGGAAATGGCCGGTGCGAGGGCAGCCCTCCGGGGACGTGAGGACCGCACCGGCCATTCCAGCGGGCTTACGTTACGCACCCGCACCGGTCAATTTACAGGGCCTATTAGCAAAGACGCAATTAATCCTATTGGTAGTGCCCAGTATTACCGTCTTTGGCCGATAGAGGAGCAACGGAAATGGCCAAAGATTAAAACCTTAACGATGCAAGGCGTCTAAATTGAGCGTAAGGATCCGCATCGCGTTAACGGGGCTCGACACAGCCCCATTCTCTTCTCCAGCAGGCAGATCGGTGCGGCACGGCTTCGCGCCGGACCGGTAGCCATGCCGCCCAAGAGCTGGCTAATGGATCATCGGTCGCTGCTCTCCAATTGGCATCTCGGTTTTTGGCGGGCAGACCGAACAAGTCCGCGCTCAGTTTTTACGGAACGGTCCTTGAAGCTGGGTTTCGCCTTCCGCTCCGCGGGCACCTTCTTGATTTAACCAGCCTTGCTGTCGAGACCACTATGCCTTTGCTAACGCCGTTTGGGGCGGCTTTTGGCGAGGCGAAGCTTTTCAGAACCAGATCGTCCGACGCCATGCTACTCGCTGTCTAGTTCTTTTGACTGTGAGCTCAACCAAGTAGTGGAATGGACTGAACGCCATATGACGTCGTAACGTTTTCTTTCGGCGTGGGGCGGTCATATGACGATACAAATAGAAATCAAAGATTTGTTGGAAATTGCGGCGTACCGGCAAACCATCGGGAAACTCGACCACGCCTATGAGATCGACCTGGCAAATGCTTGCACGCCTGCGCAACGAGAAAAGGTCGAGTACCGACACTACTGGGAAACATTGATATACTATGAACAGATTGCGGAGATAAAAACCCGGCGACTGATCCGGAAGGCGGATCGTCTCAATATGTCGATTGGCTACGTGGGCGACAACAGCCCAATGTGGAGAAAATCGTCTCAGCTTAACAGCTGGATACTGACGCCACATGGTTGCTTAGAAGTGCAAAATATGATCCGTCAAGAATGCAAAGACCGCCGAGAGCGCGCCGCTACCTGGGCTGCCGTGATCATGGGCCCGCTCACCCGGCTAGTATCTGGTTGGCTGGTTGCGCGCGGGCATTAGCCATACAGGCGGTCCCCGCATGTCCTTAGCCAACGTCCAGCGTGAAGACGCGTGTCGCGGCCCAGCCCCAACTCTGACGGCGGCTTCGGCGCTCACCTGGGGCCCACTAATGACCTTCACGCAGGCGGTTATTGTCATCTTCACCGGCAGTGACGAAGGTCCTGTGGTCGGCGCGATATTGTAGCGCGGCTCCTCATGCGGCCGGTCTCCGCTGGCGCCGTCAGCCGATAGAGGCGGTGGATTTCCGACCAGCTCTCTCGTGTAGCGGCCGCAAGTGTCTTCCCCAATTGCACAGGATCTCGGGAACGCTGAGCGGGCTAAGGCCAAGGATGCGTTTGTACTGATCCGTGCGACGCCAGACACCGCGTATTTTGCCATTCTCTTGGTCGCGTTTCGGGTCGAACGCCTAGCCAACGAAATGGTCCCGGAAAGCCTTGGCCGCATTGCCTTTCGCGACCGGTGGTTGGCAACAGGTGGCAACAGGGCCACGCCTTGTTCAAGGAAGTTGCGCCTTATCGCGGAGGCTTGATGGCATTGAACCCAGGATCTGATGGATTACAATCCCAATGTCACCGGGCAAGGCTAGCGGGCATCGGTGATTGAGAGCTGGTTGCACTCCCGTCCTTAGATGGGAGGTTAGCATCATGGACCAGGATCTTGAAGGTTGCCGCGTGTCGGCGCTCGATAGCGACATCCTGCGAGCACTTTCCATAAAGTCTGGCGGCGCTCCAAACGCCGCGCTGTGTCGATGGGATGGCAAGGGCAGCACGTTCTGACCGACCTACATATGGTGATACCCCGCAGTGGAACATTACGAGCCGCTAAAGGTTTTTGCTTAGCGGTAGAGTGGCCCTCTCCATCCCCCTGCCGAAGATCGGGGCATTACCCTTGATCGGCCCGCGCTCTCCGCCAGAGGCGCGGGCTCAAGGGGAAGCGGGATCCTTTTCGAAAAGCCTTGCTGCGCACGACTACCGGTCGCAGTGTTGCTCGCGGCCGGCCGCTGGTGGGTTGGTGGATCATCTTTGGATGAGCACCCGCGGGATCAACTTCCTCGCCAAACGGATGGCCGAGAACTTGACTGATCCCGGCCACGCCCAAGAGATAGGCCAGCCAAGCCTCCGTCCCCGGGTGTCCTTGGGGGGCGACAGCCGCCGCGCCTCGGGGACGCCAGCCATCAAGGACGTCCGTCAGTGTGGCGCCCGGCGCCACGAGTGCGATTCCAAGCGCTCTTCACCAACATTCGAGGGGGATCGCCTGCGTCAGCCACCTCCGAACCCATCCAGCCGAGGAGCGTCGCGCGGTCGGTCGCAGCCACCATGCTGGTCACAGCCCGACCATTTCTAAAGGATAGCGCCTGGACGACGCCGCCTTGCAAAATGGGGCGGGAGATCTGGGTTGTCTCCTCGCGTTGCGGAACATTAGGCGTTTAACGAAGTTTGGTTGGATGGCTCGCTCTTGATGCCTTCGGGAGGAAGCTATGGTTCATGTCACGCCTTCGCTTCATGTCTGTCGCCCCCGGGCACTGCAATATGACAATCGTCGGCAGCTATCGCCTGGCCAATATCAGTTGATCGCTAGATGGTCTGAGAAAGCATGGGATTCCCCAACAGCTGAAATTTCAATAAAATCGCTCTCCGAAGCTGCCATTCCGCTCCCGGCATCGCGAGATAATCGGCGACGATCTCGTCATTCTGCTCGTCGGTCCAGTCACCGGCCATGGACGCCTTAGACAATTGCGGAGTGGGAGAGGGCCCGCTTCATGTCAGCAACTGTGTCGGCACGCCGAGCGCCGGCCCGGCCTCGCCGAGCCGCGGGTCGAGCGTGTGCACCGTGGCGCCATGCTCCGATGCAATGGCGAGATGCAGCGCATCGCCGGCCCGAAGCCCAAGCATATGCTGATCGGCAAACTTCGCTGCGGTCCGGAATTGCTCGCCCGTCACGCCGAGCACGGTGAAGCTCTCGATGACTAGCTTGTTGAACATGGCGAGCGCCCCAGCGCGCTGTTCCAGGCTGATCTGGCTGGTCCGCAGCTTGATCGCCATGGCCGAAGACATCTCGGTGATGGTCCAGTCGCTGATCAGAAGCTGCGCCGCATCCTGCTCCGCCAGCCAAGTCTGGACGCGCGGCGTCATCGCTTCATTGGAGAGCGCCGCGACGATCAGCGACGTGTCGAGATAAAGCATCAGTAGCGGTCGCCGTCCCGCATCGCGCGCACCAGATCGGCAGCGCTTTCAGTCTGCGGCGGCACAATCGCCGTCAGAGACCGGAGCAGGGCAGCGTCGATTGGTTTGCGAGGATTGGAAACGGCGGTGAGCCGAGCAACCGGCTTGCCGCGCCGAGTGATGTCGATTGAATGGCCTGCCTCGACCCGGTCGACCAACTCGCTCAGATGGGCCTTGGCTTCTGCCAGATTGATCACATCCATGACATTCTCCTGACCATGTAGGTGGTCATATAGCGTGTTCAACTTAAGAATTCCAGAGCGAACTCCCGGCGCGCAAGCGGCTGGGTTGGCTTGCCGCTTCCGTGGACTCGGCCGCACCCGGTTTGTATCGAGCGACAATGCATAGAGGGCAGTCCAGCTTGTTCTTGATTGTTGCGTGCATCACGTAGCTCTCCGTTTTCAGCCTGATCAAAAAATGTTTTCACCTAAGGAACATCGCAGGCTCCTCGAAGTTGGGTAGGCACGGAGGAACGTGCCATGAACAGTGTCATCTATCTTATCGGTCTCATCGTTGTCGTGCTCGCGGTCCTCTCCTTCCTCGGTTTTCACTAGGTGACCCATGCAGCGTGATAATGATGAGGGCGGACAGCCCACTGATTTCGACAAGGCGAAAAGCGACGTTTCCGAGAGGCTTCGCGAAGAAAAAGAACGTGCCAGCGAGTTGCTTCACGACGCGCGGGACGAGGTGAGCCGCAAGGCTGGCGATTACGCAAAAGAAGCCGCGCATGTCATCTCCGACAAGGCACAGGAGGCGCAGCGCGACATCGGATCGAGCTTGGCGGCGTTGGGTGGCGCGTTGCGCGCGGCGAGCGATCACCTGGCCAACAACGATGAAAGGAACGCATCGAAATTCGCGTTGGATGCCGCCGGCGGCTTGGAGCGGCTTTCATCTTCCTTGAAACAAAAGCCTTTTGGCCATGTCCTGGAGGACGTGCAGTCCTTCGGCCGACAAAATCCCGGTGTCCTGCTTGCGGGATCCGTGTTGGCCGGTTTGGCTCTCGGGCGGTTCATCAAAGCTTCTCCACCGGCAGGCCCTGAAGCCTCTCAAAGCGCTCCGGGAGACGCCAAGTCACACACGGATGAGGCATCGGATTGGTCTGCCGATAGGTCCCAGGATTTTGGCCTCGTCGGCAATGATCCGGCCACGCAGAACGCGGAGCAAGACAGATGAACACTCAAGACAATCCTAGTCTTGCCACGCTGGTCACCGACTTGACCCAGCACATCACCACCCTGGTGCAGACCGAAGCCAAGCTTTTTCGGGCGGAGCTTTCTGAGAAGCTTACCAAAGCCGGATCGGGTGCCGGTGAAGTGCTGGGTGGCGCGATTTGCCTCCTCGCGGCGCTTTTGGTGCTGCTGCAAGCACTCGTCATCGCCTTGACACAAGCAGGGCTTGGCGCAGGGTGGTCTTCCCTGCTCGTCGGTGTGGTCGTGGCCGTCTTGGGAGTCATCCTGCTGCGGACCGGGCTGGCTAGCATGGCACCTTCCGAGCTTGCGCCCGATCGGACCCAGGAACAGCTCAAGCGTGATGCAAACGTGATCAAGGGACAAGTCAGATGAATAAGAAATCCGCAGCCGAACTTGAGCGCGAGGCCGAGGCGGCACGCGCCAGGGTGGTGGAGACCGCTGAATCCATTCGGGGCAGGATGACGCCTGGACAACTGCTGGACGAATTCACCGGCCTGTTCACCGGAGGACAAAGTTCGGCCATGCTCAGCAACCTCAGAACGCAAGTCAGGGACAACCCCTTGCCGGTCACTATGGTGGGCGCAGGCCTAGCTTGGCTGATGCTCGGCAGCGGCCCCTCAAATGGCACGCGTGACGCTGCCGGCTACACAGCGCCTGGCCGGCGTGACAGCGAGCAGAGTCGCGGCTTGGGCAGTGCACTCTCCGATGCAGCTGAAACGGTCTCGTCGGCCGCAAGCAATGTCGGCGATACGGTGTCGAGCGCGGCGAGCGTCGCTACCGAGATGCTGGCGAGGAACGCGGCCGGTGCAAGATCGACCACCGGTGACATGGCGGCGAACGCCAGCCGCTCTGCGCAAGAGTTGTTGGCGGAGCAGCCCTTGGCCATAGCGGCCCTTGGCCTCGCCATAGGCGCCGCTATAGGGGCCATGCTGCCCCATACCGCAGCGGAGGACGACCGACTGGGCGGCTATGGGGACACACTTCGCGATACTGCCCAATCCGTGCTCAACAGAGGCCTCGATGAGGCCAAACAGGTTGCAGCCGATGCATACGACACCATCAAGCAGGAAGCTGGCCGGCAACATATGGACGCGGGCACAACGGCCAATCAGCTTGGAGAAATCGTGAAGTCCACAGCAGACAAGACCGAGCATGCCGTGCGTGAACGGATTTCCGATCCTTCGCAGGAAAAATCTTAGCTGGCGGTGAGCCGTACCACATGACCTGCGTCAGCTGTTTCTGGAACATCCTCGTCTGGACGGCGTTTCCTTTTCGAACTTCTAAATCAAGGAGAACCGCGTCATGGATTGGAACCGCGTGGAAGGAAACTGGAAACAAATGAAAGGCAAGGTCAAAGAGCAGTGGGGCAAGCTCACCGATGACGACCTTGACCGCATTGCAGGCAAGCGCGATCAGCTGGAAGGCACGATTCAGGAGCGGTACGGTATCGAGAAGGATCGTGTGCGGCGCGACATTGACGACTGGTATGGTCGGCAAGATTGGTAGTCGTGCCGTACGGCCATCTTAGCCCTTGAGCTCAGAAGCATCTCGGTCCCGCGCGGTAGCGTCGGCGGCAGGCGCAAGTCGGCGCGTGGCGCGGATGGAAAGTGCGGCAATGCGGAAAGGCGACAGCCCGCCGGGGTAGTGTGTTTGTAGCAGAGGTTCGCCCAGTAGCAGAAGATCTCTTACGCCAAGCCGAGCAACGTGACACCGCGAGTCCGCATGACAGACGTGCCGGCGCGGTACCGTTTCAAAGCTTCACGGACGCCTCCCGCGCCCAGAGCGCAGCTGGCGGCATGCCTGCACAAATGGATCGAGTACCGGCCCCATGCGCGCCGTACCCGCAGGCATGAACCACCCATTCCGGACTGCGTTCGTGGTCGAAGTGAAAATCTTTTCGCGAAAATAAGCCCCATAAGCGAGGGTCCGGGCTCCCCGAGTCAATGTATTTGGTCGTCGGAGAGGCCCAGATCGTCATCCAGGTGCCAGTCCATGTGGACCAGCACCCGCATGCCAAGTCCGCCAAATCCTGCTGCGAAATGACTAGTACGGAGCAACGAAATCAATAGTTTGGATCGCGGCGGCGTTTCTCTCTCCCGCTACCAAAATTCTCTTAAGAGAATCGTGACGTTACGCGAGCAGAGGCCCTTCTCTGCGTGCTCAGTGGGGGGCTTTCATTTTCGGTTAAGCCAACGATCGGCTTTGCCACGGCTCGCCTTCGCGAACTGGTTCCGGTTCAGAGCGCAGTGTCAGGCATAATTTGGCAATCCCGATTATCCGTCTTCAGTTCGCCAAAGGGGTCAATTCCTGGATTCGTTTGACAACACCAAACCCTAAACCAACTGCAGACAATCGCAGAAGTGGAACCCTTGTCGACATACCCGATCATGACCCGGCAACAGCGCATCGAGCGCTGGGCAGAATTGCTAGCAGAACATCCCGAGCGACGCCTCGGAGCCCTGATCGGCACCGAGCGTCTGAAGCGGGAAGCCCGCGACGCAGTACGCTGTGAGGGCTCGCCGATCACAGTGGCTTTCGAGGATTCAGTACTGCGTGCGTTGGGCCTGAAAGATGATACCTATGGGGAAGCAAAGCGCTTCTTCGAACTGACAGACTGGCAATTGCACGACGTCGTCTGTAGTTGTCATGTCGGGACTACGATGACAGGGAAATGGGCTGCTGCGAGAGTCCGCCGGACAATCGGTGGCAACAGGTTTCTTAATTGCTCAGAGAGAGAATGTGGCACTGAGGTCGATAAGACTGCGACAACCATTTTGTTTCGGAGAGCGGCATTCCTTCGTCCTGTGTGTCCTGGGAACAAAGTTTCAGCCGCTTCGTTGTCGTCGCCGCCGGAACCGCCCACCCTAAGCCGCCCGGCTCTGCATCGGCCCGCTGCTCTCCCCCGAAGGTAGCGGGCTTTGGTGTTTGGCGCTAGCTCGGCTTGCCGCCCAGTTCGCGGAAGACTTTGCACCAAAAGCGACAATCCGAGCTGCGACCCTCCAAATGCGCGGTACGCAACAGCAGTCGCCGCGCCCGACCCTACCAGGAAGAGAAGATGTTGGCATGACCGCAACCTGTCGACCCGCGCGCGGGTCGTGGTCCAATTTAAGGCCGCAAGGTTCAACTTGGGCGAATTGTGTTCGCTCTGCCGCGATTAATCTTCGTCAAACGCGATCTGGCCTCGACCACGCGCCGTTGCGCGGCCCGTATTCTGTTGCAGAGAGCGATATTGATGCCGACGCCGCAGTCTTCATCCAGCATCTCGTTCGCATTTTCGAGGGCAAGCTCCTCTCGGTTAAGCCGCTGTCGGGCTCGCGCCAGTTCCATATCTAAAAGTTCCATTATTCCGCGTCCATTGCGGTCCCTTCGATTGGTAAACCGCTTGTGATCGGGTTTGGTTCCCCGCTGTTCGTGAGGACCTGGACGGCCCTGGGCCTACTATCCAATCGTCGGCACTGGTGCCGACAAAATCTCGACGATGCCCGCCTGTCGAGCAGGAGGCCATTTTCCGAAGGGGAGCTCGCGACGCCAGCAATGCACCAATGAAAAGATGAATGTCGGCGCGGTATCTACCGCGCGCGACTTCGCCTCCTGCGCTCACTACTGCGGGCATTTCGCCGAGCAAGTCTAAGTTCAGCAAGGGTTGGTCTCCACCAGCCTCTGAAGCGTTCGGTCGGCCCGGCGGCGGACCGAGCAGGCCATATGCTCACAAGTTCGGCCAGGGTTGCCGAACGCCACTTGCCCCAAACGAAGTCGCCGCTCGCAGGTACGGCATGGGGATAGAAGGTGGCTGCGTCTGATAGCTCAACGAGTTCACCGGAAATTTCAGTGAAGACGACTATCCCGTACTGCACGGTTGCGACAACACGGCCCAAGGTAGGCAGATCCTGAACTGGCAACGGATAGCGATGGCGCCGGCGTTCACCAGCCCGCTGTTGTGCGGCTCTATGGGCTTCCGTGTTTCTGGTGGCCGCAAGCCGCCGTTTCCTTTCCTCCGGTTCGGCGTGCTGCGCAGCCTGTTCGATGTTTGGCCATCGACGCCGGAGCGCTTCATATGAGCGGAATGGAACTCGCCAGGCCCGCAACTCATCGTCCCAACTCGCCCACGGCACGGCACGCAGTTCTTCTAGCACCGTCCTGGAATAGGGCATGCGAATGCGCAGGTCATCCGCGATTTCCAGATACTGGCTCGATATTGGGTCGAAGGCGAAGGCATCTCGTCCCTTGCTATCGTCATGGGGCGCCCGCAACGCCGCCTCCCGCTCCAGCCAGCGGTCAATCCGGCGGGCCGCAGTCTTGCCGGGTACGAACCAGCTCTTGCGCTCGTCGCTCCATCTGGCACGCGGAAAAGCTTTCTGAAACCGCTCGACCGCCATTCGATCGTACGAAAAGCCGGCTTCGGCACCAATTGCATCGTGTTTGTGCGGCGCAGGACGAGCGTTGGGGTCCGTCATTGTAAATCAACCGAGTTCGCTGCATGGAACGCGGCGCCCGGCCAAAGGTTCATCAGCCTGGCAAGCGCGCAGGAATATGGCACCTAGCCAATACTCAAGACGTGTGCTGTGAAACTTTCCCCACGCTCGGCAGTTTAAGCAGGGTCCGAGAGGATGTCGAAATCCGGCTGAAGGCGAGCGGCCGAAAAAGGCTCGTTCGCGTCCCATAAAAGGCGAGGACGCAGAGGTGAGGCATGTCATCGAGACACATGATCTATAACCAGCGCAGGCGCGGGAGTTGGTACGTCGCTATGGAAATGACTGGCGAAAGATTGACGAGGCCGCCAAGTCCTACAAAGACCACTGAGGATCAACAGCTTGCTCACCAAGAGTTTATTGAGACTCGGATGATCCGCATCGCAACCTTCAACTTGAACGGCGTGAACGGTCGCCTGCCCGTGCTCATCAAGTGGCTGGGTCAGACTGACTATGACATCGTGTGCCTTCAGGAATTGAAGACCTCGGACGAGAAATTTCCCGCCGAAGCCATCAGGAACGCAGGTTACGGCGCAATCTGGCACGGGCAAAAGTCCTACAATGGTGTGGCCATACTCGCCCGGGGGAGGGAGCCGGTGGAACGTCGACGCGGCCTGCCGGGCGATCCCGACGATACCCACAGTCGGTATATCGAGACCGAGGTGGATGGGATTGTGGTCGGCTGCCTCTATCTGCCCAACGGCAATCCAGCGCCCGGCCCGAAATTCGACTATAAGCTGCGCTGGTTCGACCGTCTGATCAGCTACGGCCAGCTACTGCTCAGGGAAGGTGCAACAAGCGTTCTTTGCGGCGACTACAATGTCGTGCCAACGCCCATCGATGCCGTGGCACCAAGACGTTGGCTAGGCGACGCAGTCTACTTTCCGGAGAGCCGACAAGCCTACGCTGAAATGCTTGGTAACGGCTGGATCGATGCCATTCGCCGTATCCATCCGGAGAAAGGCATCTACACCTATTGGAACTTCTCCTACCGGGGCGGTTATGATCGGAGTTCCGGCCTCCGGATGGACCATCTTCTCGTCAGCCCATCACTTGCCATCAGGCTGCGGGATGCCGGCGTCGACGCTGACTTGCGAGGTTGGGAAAAGCCGAGTGATCATGCGCCAGCCTGGATAGAACTTGACCTCTCCGGCCAGGTTGCGGGTCATGTCAATCGTGAGGCTGGATGATCGTCGCTCCCGGAAGCGAAGCATTTCTTTGACATCGCGGCGTGGACCACGGCCATCCGGCAAAAGGAACAAAGTGCGGGGCCGCTAGTTGAGATTTGTTGAGACCAGAGCGGAGGCGTCCTCACTGCTCTATCTGGCCCCCTACAATCCAGCGCGAGGATAGCCGTGGGTATTCTTGAGAGCGTGAAGAAGGCGGCCGAGTTGGCGACGGGTATTGGCCGACCGAGAACGGAAGAACTCGCCGAACTGGTGAGGTTGAAGAAACCACTCGAATTTCGGTTCAAGGACGATGGCCTCGTGCCGAACCATCCGTTCTGGCCATTTGTCGTCTATCGTGGCGCCGTGAAGCCGATGGAGCAATTCGACTTCGCGGCCGTGCTGGAAGAGCTTTTCGAGGCGAATGGCTGGCGTGACAGCTGGCGTGACGGCATCTATCACTACGTTCATTACCATTCCCGCATACACGAGGTGCTTGGGGTTGCGCGCGGTACCGGCAGGGTTCGGTTCGGAGGCAAAAGGGGCCGGGTATTATCCTTGAAGGCCGGCGACGTGGCCGTTCTACCGGCCGGCACCGGACACCAATGCCTCCGCGAGAGTGATGACTTCCTGGTGGTCGGTGCTTATCCGGCATCGGGCACTTATGACGAATGCACGACAGCCCAGGAACATGAGCGGGCATTGCGAACGATTCCCAGGGTTGGCCGTCCCCGGAAGGATCCGGTCTATGGGAGCAAAGGCCCGCTGCTGTCAGTATGGCCGAAATGACGACAAAGTGCGAACGTTGAGACGCGCGAGCGACGCTCCGCAGGCGCCGCGTTGAACATTTCCGGGCCAGCGGCCCTGCCGCGCATGCACATTCGTGATCTTGCACCCGCGGTTGCGGAAGTACTGCGTGCGCCTTTTGCATGTCACCGCACGGCGACCCAGGAACTAGAGCCCGGGTGACAACGTTTTGACGGCAGCAAACGCCGCCTTGATGTCTTCCGAGACGAGCGGCGTGCATTAGTCAGGCAAAAGGAGAGACTTACATGTTTCGCAATCTTTTAGCCACGACGGCGCTTGCGATGCTGACCGCCACGGGCGTTTATGCGCAGCAGGCGACGACGCCGAAACCCGCGCAGGCACCCGTTACGGAGGCGCCGGGTTCACGGGTAACGCGCGCTGATGGCAGCTTGGTAACCAACATCATCGGTGAAACAGTCTACAATGGAACGGGCGATGATGCCGAAAACATCGGCAAGGTTAGCGATGTGGTCTTTGACACGAATGGTCAGGCGAAGTCCGCCGTTATTGGCGTCGGTGGCTTCCTTGGGCTCGGCACCAAGGAAGTTGCTTTCGATTATGGCAAGCTTCAATGGGCCGAGAAGAACGGCGATCGTTGGCTCGTCGCCCAGACGACCAAGGATGAGCTGAAGGGCCAGCCAGACTTCGACCGTGTGGCTTTGGAGCCTGCCGCGGAGAACAAAACTCCGCCTTCGACGTCGACCGATACGATGCGGACCGTGCCGGCGGCTATGCCAGTTCTTGCGAGCGCCATCATAGGGAAAACCGTCTACAATGGCACCAGCAACGACGCCCAGAACATCGGCGATGTGAACGATATTGTTCTAGCCAAGGACGGCAAGGCGAAGTCGCTCATTCTCGGAGTCGGTGGCTTCCTCGGGATTGGCGAAAAGGACGTTGCCTACGATTTCGAGAAGGTACAGTGGGCTCAAAAGAACGGGTCGCGCTGGGTGGTCGCACAGACCACGAAGGAAGAGTTGGAGTCGCAGCCAGCTTTCGACCGCAAGGCCTATGACCCCGCGCCGGCGACCACCGCATCCAATGAAGTTGCGCCGGCCCCTACCGCTACGGTGCCGGCAGCGCCGTCCAGCGACTCCGCGCAGAAAGCGCCGGCGCCCGCCGACCAGACCACAACCGGGTCTATCGACAAATCGACGTTGACCGAAACGCCGATAGGACAGATTCGGGCCGAAGATTTCGTTGGAACGACCGTTTACGGGGCCAATGACGTCAATGTGGGCGAGATCGGCGACGTCGTGCTGAATGGCGACAAGACGGTCGATGCGGTCATCATCGACGTCGGTGGTTTTCTCGGTGTCGGCGAGAAAGAGGTGGCGGTCGGCATGGACAATCTCAAGTTCATGACCGACAAGAACGGCAGGCGTTACCTGTACACGACGTTCACAAAGGAGCAGCTCGAGGCTCAAGCGGCCTATGACAAAGGCACCTATGTGCAAAAACGCAGCGAACAGCGCATGATCTTGCGCTAACCCGTCAAAGCCCGCATCGGCAACGATGCGGGCTTTTTTGTCATATCAGAAGTTCGACAAAACCCGGCCGGGCAAGTCCCGCGAAGCAACCAAGGGTCTGGCGGCGCGTTGAGTTCGGGAACTTCATCGAGGGACAGAACCTTCAAGGGAGATGGCGAGATGGCCGACGACAAGAGCAAGCGGGATTTTCGCGATAGAGACAGGCTGGCGGGCGACGAGGAGTATGAGGTTGGTTATTTCGCCAGCAAGTTCGGCCTCACCATCCCGCAGGTCCGCGAAATTGTCGCCAAGCATGGGAATGACCGTGAAACACTTGAGCGCGAGGCAAGGGCGCTTGGCACGCGATAGCGCGAGACCAGCAGGCCAAGGCAGGTCGCTCCCGTTATGAAAATCGGATCGCCCGCGCCGGGTTGGCCGCGTGCATTTTTGGGAGGTTCTTCTGATGTCCGTCCAATGTCGCGTTTCGGTCGACGATAGCCAATTCATCGACAATGTTACATTTGAGGTGGTGCCACGTATCGGCGAGAGCATTTCAATGTCGCTCCACGGAGCCCACACCAATCTGCGCGTTTTGCGGGTATTGCACTTGCCCGAAGGTGAATCCCCCGACGGTTCACTCATTGTCCTGGAACTCACCAGCAAAATTCTCTGATCGTGTCAGGGGTCGAGGCTCGCGTTCGCGATTCAGATTGTCATCAACCTGCCGCTCTGCTTCCTGCCTGGCGACCCGCTCCCGGATACGCCCAGCAGTGGGTCGCGATTGCCCGTCGATTCGATCAGGATCATCGTCAGTGAGGTCGCCTCATTGCTCCTTGGCTTTGATCATCCCATAGGTTCGAGCGGCGGTGAATTACCCGTGAGGCCAAGCCCGCCGCCAGCCGATGCGATCCAACCTTCAACGGGTCAGGACGAGAGCCTCCTCGTCGTCGCGCTGCTTGCCCCCGAACGCTGCTGCAACGCTCGCTATGAAGGCACCGATAGCCATCGACAATGCGCCTATAAGCGCGAAGGATGCAGTGGCTTTCCTTGCGGTATCGGCCGCCTGTTTGGCCTTGACCTTGGCGTCGTCGACCTTGGCGATCACCGCATCCACTCGGGTCTTCGCATCGGCGTCCGACAGGCCTGTGCGGGCGGCGACGAGTTGCGCCAGATAGGCCTTGTCTTCGGGCGATACCTCGCCATTTGCCGCCCCCGCTAACAAGATGCGCGTTGCCTGTTCCGTAGCGGTGGCGACGTTCTGTTCATTGGCGGGCGCTGCGGCAGGGTTCGCCGACCGGAATAGAGAATCTACAAAATAGCCAGTCCAGATGCCAGAAGATGGGGCATCCGTCCTGGCCGCATTGGCGGCTGCCGTCGTTGCCCCCATCGCGGCGCCTGACGCCACGGAGGATGCAGCCTGCACACCCGTGCCCAGCGCCGCCGAAAGAGCCGAGCCGAGCACGCCGGCAACAAGCAACGTTGCCAGCGCCCACGCAAGGAAACCGTGTGCGGTGTCACGAAAATAGACCTCGTCGGTGTGGACATTTACCCACTTGGTGCGCAGCCGGCCGGTGAGATAGCCGCCTACGCCAGCTGATAGCCATTGAACGATGACAAGCCAGGCAGCCGCCGAAACCGCGAAGGTCGTGGTCGAAGCGCTCGATCCAGTCCAGGGCGAAACCATGGTCAGTCCTAGACCGGAGCCGACCAGCATCAGAATAACCGTCAGTGTCGAGGCCGCGAAAGCGCCCGCGACGATCGGCCCCCAGCTGACGGCCGATGAGGATGACTCAGTGACCGGCGTGATGTCTCTCGATGAAAGCACGGTTGCCATTTTCACCCCCTACCGCGCAAAAAGCATAATCAGAATGATGATTGGGATCGGAACCCCGAGCAACCAAAGCAAGATACCTCGGCCCATATCAACCTCCTTTAAGGTGCTGAGACGAAGTAACAATTCTCCATGAAGACTTTCGTTCCAGAGCTACCGCATTATGTGGCAACTCTCCTGGAGTTCCCGATGCGAGACTGGTCAGGCACGGAACTTACTCGACTGGCGGCAAGCCGTGCGTTGTCGTGGAAGTTACCCTTCGATACGCGCGGAGTTTACCGCGCCTCCGTCGCGCCGCCTTTCGAGAGCCTTGGCTGAGCCTGTGATCGTTCTGGTGGGCAACAAGACTCAATCGTTTGGGAAAGTTTCGAGGACTTGAGGCTATTGAGGACCTTAGGCATGACAAAAAGCTGCCCGGCGCGCCATTGTTGGGATGTTCCGCCGTTGGCTGACATACGAATTTGAGAAGCGGCCAGAGGAACACAACAAGAGGGAACAGTTTCACGCTGGCTGGCGTTAGTTGGCGGGCGCAAGAAAAACCCGCCTGCCATGGTCGCCACTCCCCTGAGCTAACTCACAAGGCTTTCGGCCGTTTCGGAGCATCCAGATGCTGTCTGATCCGACCGTGCTGATTTTGATGGGCATTCGATCCTATGTCGCGGGCGGCCAACCTTCACAGTCCAGCGAGTTCGGCGCCCCAACGTCAGTCACGGAGAGGCTGAGCCGCGCGCGCCTCGATCAAGGTCTTTCGTGCTGCCGGGCCCGTCCAGCGGACCGTCAAGCGAGATCTGTCCAACCGTGAATAGCCCGAGCTCGCTGTATCTCCTGGCTGAAACGGCGCAGGGTCATGTCGTCGATCAGCCCCTCGCGCACCGTATTGATCGGAGCATTGAGAACAGAATGGGGCATGCACCCCTCCCGCGCAGCGGGTTCATTCTTCGGCCCTTTCAAGACATTTGGATAGATGACAGCCATAATGGCGACAAGATAGCCACACGGAGCAACATCCAGTTAAAGCTGCGACCTTAGCCTGCTGGCAAGCCAGTCCGTCATCTTTTCGCGCAACGAACGCGCTTGCCATTCTTCCAGACTGATCTGCCTGGATCGCTGCAAATCCTGGTTGAACAAGTCGATTTGAGTCTTTGCGAAATCCTTGCCGTATACATTCAACGTGGCTTCGTCGTTCAGACGTAAGGAGCGCTCGTCCAAATTGACTGAACCAAAGCTCGACCAGACATCGTCAACGATCAAGAGTTTGGGATGGTACATGGTGGGCTGAAACTCAAATATCCGAACGCCGGCTTGGAGCAACGCGCCCCAGAAGTAGCGCGAGCCATGTCGAGTCAACGGCACGTCCGTTAGCGAATTGGGTACGAGGACATCAACGGATACGCCCCGATCCCTGGCCTCCAAGATCTGCTGAAGGGCGATGTCATCCGGCACGAAATACGCCATCCCGATACGCAAGTGGTCTTGAGCAGCAGCTATCGCTGTCAACATCATCAGTTCCACATCCTGCGAGCCATTCGGCTGCGAAGATAGGATCAGCTGCGCGTCAAGCTCTCCTGCTGGTTCGGGTGCAGGATAGAACTTCTCACCCTGCAAACTCTCCCCCGTGGTCTCGAGCCAGTTTTGCGCGAACGCTGCTTGGAAGGCTGGCACCGCCATTCCTTCAATTCGATAGTGCGTGTCGCGCCATTCATCCGGATTGCGTGCGTTTCCGCGCCAGTTGTCGGCGATGCCGACACCTCCGGTGAATGCGACGCGTCCATCCACGATCAGCAGCCTGCGGTGGGTCCGATTGTTGACCCGGTCAAGCGTGTACCAGTGGATGGGTCGATAACGCTCGAATGTCACGCCGGCTCTTGTCATGATCTGGATCAGGTCTTCATCGAACGGAAGACTGCCGACCCAGTCGACCAGAACCCGAACCTCAACGCCCTCTTTTGCTTTGGCCGCCAGGGACGTCGCGAACTCATAGCCGACAGCACCCGACCAGTAGATATAGGTTTCGATATCGATGGTTGAATGAGCCACTCGGATGGCTTGCAGCATCGAAGGAAAAATCTCGTCTCCGTTGACCAGGGTTTGCACGGCGTTGGAACTAAACAGCTGTCCTTGCGAGAAACTGCTCATCGTCTTGGCAAATTGGGGATCCGCAGAGTCAAAACGGTGAGGCACGATCGATCGCAAAACGCGCGGTTGGGGGGCGAGATTTATGACCAGGAACGTGAGCAAGCTGGCGGTGACAGCAATTGCCGCGTAGGTGAGCCCTGTGCGCAAACACCCAGACTTGCGAGCTTTCGCGCTTGCTGGCTGAGCCAGGAGACCGGAAGGCCGCACTTCAGTCACCCTTTTGCTTACGAACGTGGCTACCGGAGGCCATCAGCACAAAAGGTGCTGCGGTACGGGAAATTATCGCTCGAATTGGGGTGAGCATGCTCGCGATCGAAAATTGCTTTCTTCAAGAACTTACAACGGGCATCCAGGTTCCCTGGCATCGCCTCAGATCAGCAAGATCGAGAGAAGCCGGTATTTCCATCCGAAGATGGAGCAATAGAAGCTCGTGTGCGGCAACTACTGTCAGTAAGCTCAATGACAGCATTGGGCGACATGAAGTGGGCGACTGACAAAATCAGGCGATGGGAGCAGACGAACCTAGGCGCTTAACCGACAAGCCTCGACTGTAGCGACAACATAGATTTGCCGTTGGTTTTTCTTGCGATTCATTCAGAGGACTTCTACCGCAAGCCCTGACCCGGATCAGCCATCGCGGCCGAGGCGCGCTTGCCCCCCATTGCATTGATGTGCGTCAATGCCGCCGTGTGCCTCGCAGATATCGTCAGCTACCGGCTATGAGTGCTCGCCCGCCGATCAGTCACAACGCCTTCCTCATCCGCAACAGTGGCACGCCCGCTCCGCCTCGGTTGTCGACGACTTCTTCAACCGCCTCAAAGCCGCAGGCCCGATAGAGCGGTTCGCCGGCCATTGTTGCCATAAGCTCGACACTTGTGAAGCCCTCGCCGCGGGCGGCATCCTCACACAGCGTGAGGATTAGACGCCCCACGCCTCGGCGAATGAAGCTGGGATGCGTATACATGGCACGCACGCGCGCAGCGTCTTTCGTCGGGTCAAGCAGCGCTGCATCGCGCCCGGGCGAACGGTCGCCGCCGTAGAGAGTTGCGCGCCGACTCCATCCGCCGCAACCGGCCAAGATGCCATTTTGCGCCACAATGAAATATGTTCCATCATCGACGAGTTGCGTATCGAGCCCCATGATTGCTCGGCTCGAAATGATTTGCTCCTCTGTGAGGAACGGCTTTTGAAGCTCGCCGATGGCTGCATTCATCAGCACAGCCAGCGCCGGCATATCGGCACGTGTCGCCAATCGATGGTCTAGGCTGATCCTCGGCATCTCGGCAGGTCCAGTGCAAACCGCTATGAAGTTAGCACAGATCGTCAAGATGATGGGGAAAAGCTAAGGCATGGCCGGGGTCGAAGCCTCGCCCTTCACCGCCGCTCGCGCCGACTTTGGCCCGGAGCTTACCAATTTGAGGAACCCTCTGCCAGTTTCCCGGTTATGAAACCGAAGGGGCATTGCCGCCTGAGACAGGAGATGAGAATGAAACGGCTTCTTTTCGCATCAGTCATAATGGCGTTATCTACCGGCCTTGCCTTCGCGCAGTCGAGCGCCACAACCAGCGGATCGTCTGCGACAACGACGACCACCACAACGGTGCCAAGTGCCAGTGATCCGGCCACTGACTCTACTACAACGAGCGGGACCAATCCAAACTCGGCGAAGGACTGCGCGCCTGGTCAACAGGCCGGCAGTGCGAAACAAGCGGCTCCCGGACAGCAGGACACTGACGCCAAAACAGCTGCCCCTGGCCAGATGAAGACCACGACCGAAGGGTGCTAAGCTCACCTCGTCAGCACAAAAAAGGAGCTCGATCTATCGGCTGCAATGCGGATCGACCGGGCTCCTATACAGGGTTTCGAGAGAACACTTACTCCTGGCTAACGTCTTCGCAAGAGGGCAATGGGCGGTACGACTCGCGTGCCGGAGTAAGCCGGGGGGGCGCCAAATGACAAAAAACAACGGCAACGGATTGGGCGGACCGAGGCAGGCTGGCCGTAAGAAGCACCTCCCCAAGAGTACCTACGGCACGGCCCGTTGCGACTCACTCCCAAACTCAGTCGGCTATGAACGCCGCGTAGTCAAAAAGGTCGTGTTTGGCGCTGAGCGTCGGGTTTTGGACATTGAGTTAACGGCAGATTCTGGCCTTTGATTGACGGGGAATGCTTGATTGAAGGGACATCTGACTGCAAATCTTGTCGCATCGTCGCCGATCTGCGGTCGACCTGTCGAGAACCGGATGTGCGCGATCTCGGAGTAGGCAAGCAAGGCCGCAAAATCCAGGCGAGGACACTTCTTACGATCCCCATCATGTTGTTGACTTATGGTGGGCTCCCAGCAATTGCGCCGTTCGCCTCACATGGGACGGTACGGTCGGTTCCGCGCTGTCCACCTAAAACCACCGTCGAAGAAATTGGCTTGGAACCCCGGTTCGATGGAACCTGTCGGCTTACCGCGGGTTGCTCAGCAACCCCTCGCAGAGCAAGCCCAAAGGAGGACCGCAATGGCGCGAAAAGCAGCTCCCCCCAATCCCAATGCCGCGACGATCCACGACCAAACCCTTGTTCGAGGGCAGGGTGGAGAGCTGCACCAGGTTGCGGAAGGTAACACAGACAATTTGACGACGGCTCAGGGAGGCCCGATCGCCGACGATCAGAATACGCTCAAGATCGGAGCGCGTGGTCCAACTCTCATTGAGGATTTCCACTTCCGCGAAAAGATCTTCCATTTCGACCACGAGCGCATTCCCGAGAGGGTCGTGCATGCCCGGGGCTACGGCGCCCACGGCTTTTTCGAGACTTACGACTCCCTCGCCAAATACACCCGTGCCGACATTTTCCAACGTGCTGGCGAAAAAACGCCAGCGTTTGTTCGCTTCTCGACGGTGGCAGGCAGCAAGGGCTCGTTCGACCTGGCCCGCGACGTACGCGGTTTCGCGGTGAAGCTATACACCAAGGAGGGCAACTGGGACATTGTCGGGAACAATATCCCGGTGTTCTTCATCCAGGATGCCATCAAGTTTCCCGACGTGATCCATTCGGTAAAGCCGGAGCCCGATCGGGATTTTCCACAGGCCCAGTCGGCACACGAAACCTTTTGGGATTTCATCAGCCTGACGCCCGAATCCATGCACATGATCATGTGGGTGATGTCGGATCGGGCCATTCCGCGGTCGTTCCGTTTCATGCAGGGTTTCGGGGTCCATACCTTCCGGCTGGTCAACGCGGCCAACGAGTCCACTTTCGTGAAATTCATCTGGAAGCCGAAACTCGGCATGCAATCCGTGGTCTGGAACGAAGCGGTTAAAATCAATGGCGCCGATCCGGACTTTCACCGCAGGGATCTCTGGAATGCCATTCAAGCCGGCCAATTCCCGGAATGGGAGCTCTGTCTGCAACTTTTCGACCAGGAATTTGCCGACAGCTTCGATTTCGACATCCTCGACCCTACCAAGATCATACCGGAAGAGGTCCTGCCCCCGATACCCGTTGGCCGTCTGGTCCTCGACCGCATGCCGGATAACTTCTTCGCCGAGACCGAACAGGTCGCTTTCATGACCCAGAATGTCCCGCCGGGCATCGATTTCAGCAATGACCCGCTCCTGCAGGGTCGCAACTTCTCCTACCTAGACACCCAGCTGAAACGCCTCGGCGGTCCCAATTTTACCCATCTGCCGATTAATGCGCCGAAATGCCCGTTCCATCATTTTCAGCAGGATGGCCAAATGGCGATGCGCAATCCGGTCGGACGGGCGAACTACCAGCCGAACTCGTTTGGTGCGGGACCGCGCGAATCCCCCGAGCGTGGCTTTCACGCCTTCGCTGACGGCGAGGAGGGGCAAAAAGTGCGGGTGCGCCCTGAGAGCTTCGCTGACCACTACAGCCAGGCTGGCCAGTTCTTCAACAGCCAGACGCCTCCCGAGCAGCGCCACATCGCCCAAGCGCTGACCTTTGAGCTCAGCAAGGTGGAGACCCCGGCCATCCGGGAGCGAATGATCGCACACCTGTTGAACATTGACGAAGGGTTGGCCGCGACAGTCGCCGACAAGCTCGGCATTACCGATTTGCCGAAGCCGGCGGACGCAACGGTGGCACCGAGAAAGGATCTGGAGCCATCGCCGGCCTTGAGCATCATCGAGAACGGCCCCGACAGTTTCGAGGGCCGCAAGGTCGGTGTACTGGTCAGCAATGGGGCCGACGCCGCTCTGCTCAAAGCCTTGCAAGCCGCGATCGAAGATGAAGGGGCGACCTTGGAAGTCATTGCCCTGAAGGTGGGCGGTGTGCAGGCTAGTGACGGCACCAAGATTATTGCGAAGCATATGATCGACGGCGGCTCGTCCGTACTGTTTGACGCAGTGGCTCTGCTGCTCACCGAAGAAGGCGCGGAATTGCTCACGGGAGAGGCGGCAGCACAGGATTTCGTTGCGGATGCCTATGCCCATTGCAAATTCATCGGGTTTACGCCCGGCGCGGTTCCTATTCTGGCCAAGGCGGGCGTCGATCCGGTAGCCGATGAAGGCATCATTCCCTTGACAGATGGGAACACTGCCGGAACGTACGTGGAGGCGTGCCGCAAACTTCGGCTTTGGGCGCGGGAGGCGAGGGTCAAGTTATAGGAAAGGTTCATCCGACAGGCCACCCCCCGCCGAATGAGCTGGAGCGTTCCCTTTCGAACTGAAAGGAATGAGCAGTGGCTGACGAAGAAACCAGACGCCCGGTCATAACCCCGCAAGCCGTGCGGGCGCTGGCGCGCGAGTGCGGAGTTACGGAGAGCCAAATCCGTGAGATCGTTTCATTGGTCGGGACGGACAGGGCATCGATCCTGCGCGAGGCCCGGCTTCTTAAACAGGGCGGGGGTTGAGTCCGCGGCTTTGTATTTTTTCGACCAAACGACAGACTGGCAGGAGGATGCGCCAATGTCGAAAGCGAAAGAGACCCTGCGCAAGAAAGTCGAGAACGACGCCCAAGGGCAATATGTGCGTAGCGACCATGGTCGCGAAAACGATGGCGTGACGAGCGTCAAACCGCGCGTATTGCCGAGCCGCCCGACGCAAAATTCCGAGGCCGAGGGCGGGATTGACAGCTCTCTTCAGCCTAAAGAGCGGCGCTATGCGTCTAGTGGTTCAGTGCCGCGCTCGTCGTTGAACAGCGACGCCTCGACGAAAAATGCCGGGGCTTCGAGCGTCCAGAGCACATCGTTGGCGCCGTAGGTCAGCTCCGCGGTCCCACTTAATGCCCGCGGCGTAACGCGATTGAGCACGACGCTCCCAAAGCCATTGTTACCGATAGACTTGATCGCAGGGCCGTCTTGCTCCGCCCAGGTCAGTTTGAATGTCTGACTGTCTTGCCCACCAGCAATGCCCCATGTGACTGCGATGATGCCTCGGTTGCCGGACAACACTCCGTATTTGGCGGAGTTTGTGCACAGTTCATGGAACGCGATCCCGAGATATTGCACGGCGTGGGGACTGAGCGTGACGGGAGGACCTGCCATTGTGATGGCGTCTTCCCGACCGAAGGATTTGGCTTGAGCCAAGATCAGATCGGAGAGTGTGGCGCCTTTCCAGTCCGCCGAGATCAACAAATCGTGCGATCTCGACAGCGCCATGATGCGCTCCCGCACCTGTTTTTCGAACACGTCGGGGCTTTCCGAACGCTTGTTGGTCTCGCGAATCATTGAAAGGATCACCGAGTACTGGTTCTTCACCCGGTGATTGACTTCGCGCATCAGCATGCGGATGCGGTGTTCGCTCTCCTTGGCTGCGGTTATGTCGCGGGCGATTTTCGAAGCACCGACAATGCGGCCTGCGGCGTCGCGGACCGGCGAGATGGTGAGTGAGACCGGCACCAGTGTCCCGTTTTTGCGTTGGCGGATTGTCTCGTAGCTATCGAGCCGTTCGCCACGCCGGAGACGCTCGAGGATCCGTGGCTCCTCATCATGGTGGTCAGGCGGGATCAGCATGGTCACATGCCGCCCCACGGCTTCGGGGGGAGTGTAGCCGAACAGCCGCTCGGCGCCTTTGTTCCAGCTTTTGATGAACCCATCCAAATCCTTGCTCACAATCGCATCGAAGGACGATTCGACGATTGCTGAAAGGTGCTGGACGGCGTCCTCGCCTCTTTTGCGGTCGGTCAGGTCCAACAACATATTGACGGCGCCGACCAAATTGCCGTGCTCGTCCCTCAGGGGAGTCGGAAATGGCAAGAACGGAAAGAAACTGCAATCGGGACGCTGCGCGATGGCCTCGACATTACGGACCGGACGATTTTCCTTGAGCGCGATTGCCATGGGGCATTGGTCGTGAGGCAACTCTTCGCCATCGACGGTGAACAGGCGGAAGGTGACACACCACTGATCCTGGCCAATCCTCGGTTCCCGGCCAGCAAGTTCGACCGCGGCCCTGTTACAGTAGGTGATGATGCCTCGTGCGTCGGTCGTGTAGACCGCGACCGGCAATGCATCCAGGATTTGGTGGAAGCGGTCCTCATTTTGGTTCACCGCCAATTCGGCGGATTTGAGCCGGGTCACGTCGACGGTGAAACAGCGCGAATGCACCAGTTGACCATTTTCGAAATGGCCGCTGGAACTGACTTCCACGTGCTTGATCGAGCCATCGCGTGCACGCAGTCTGGCCGGATATCGCTCGACGGCTTCGCCTCGCGCGAGACGGGCGAGGATGTCGTTGATGGCATGCTCATCAATGTGAAAGCTGGCGATGTCGCGACCGACGTAGTCAGGGGCTTCATAGCCTAAGAGGTTCAACTCGGCTTTGTTGGCATGGAGAATACGGCCGGCGCCGTCAACGATGTGCAGACCGATGCCGCCGTTCTCGAAAAAATCCTGATAATCGATTTCCGGAAGCCCAAATCCGTCCCCCGCCACAACTGCGCTTTCCATGAATCCGAAATCCCTTGTCGGCCACGCGGTGGCCTTGTGAAACGTCGACATCCCACAATGGTTCCGGGAGTGGTCCGCTTGCGCCAATCCACGGCAGGGCCCCGGTTCTCCATGCTGCAATAGAAATGGCCCCGGCAGACGCGCCGGGACCATTGAAAACCGTCTCAATTCAAGCCGCTTTCAATTCGGCCGCCCGGTCGTTCACGCCGGCTTCGCCCAGAGACGTCAGGGCCTTGTCTGTAGCTTTCTCCTCCTCGAGGGTCGCGCTGAGAAGTTGAACGATATCGTCCTTGCCAAGGGAGGTAGCCCATGCAATCAAAGTGCCGTAGCGCGCGATCTCGTAGTGCTCGACAGCCTGCGCGGCGCCAACGAGCCCGGCGTCAAGCGACGTCGAACCCTCATACTCCTCGAGAATTTCGGATCCCTCCTCGAGAATGCCGTCGATGGCGGGGCAGGTTTTCCCGCGCGCAGCCGCGCCGAGGATTTCGAAAACCTCCTCAAGCCGTTCCACCTGGCCCTCGGTTTCGGCACGATGCTTTTCGAAGGCTGCGGTGACCTGCCCGTCATCCGCGCCCTTGGCCATCTTCGGCAAGGCCTTCAGAATTTTTTTCTCGGCGTAGTAGAGGTCCTTGAGACCGTCGAGGAACAGATCCTCAAGGCTCTTGGTCTTCGCACTTGCCTTCTTGGTGGTTGCCATCGCTGTGTGCTCCTTGTTGGCTTGTTTGAAATGACCCGTCGTGGGCATTTTCTAACTCGGAGAGAAGCCGGCAGTTCCCTTGCCAACCATTTAAATGGGTCGTCCATGACACTTCGGCGTGTCGCTTCGGCGTTTGGCCGTATCCGCGTTTTTCCAACTCGTCCGCAGCTAGCGCGAGGAGGGCGATGCCGATCTATGTGCTGCCTTTGCGGGCGTAAAGCAGAACAAGGTCGGCGAGCCTTCAGGAACGCGGTCAATGCGTTGCGTCATCAACAAGCGTCAATGCAATCGGTCCCCGCAGGCGAATTTGTGAGCGCGGCGGAACCTTCCGATCGCAGCAGCTTTACTCAGATGAGAAGAAGAGCTGTCAACGCAGGCTGGATGCAAATACTCGCTGGTCGCGCATTTCAGCAGACCTCGGTTGCGAGACGAGCCTGATGTCGGCGTGGAAAGGGCACGCAATGGAGTTGTTATTTCTTCACGACCTGGCCTCGCTCCGAAGTGACGGACTCCACCCCGAACTTGTGCGTCTTTTCAGACAACGGGCCACTTTGTCGGCGTCAAGCGTTATGGAGTTGCACCCCGGTGGGTCACGCTGTTGCGGGCAGGCAGGTCCCAATCCTCCACGCATACCAAGTCGGCGGTTGCCCAGTGATGTGATACGATTTCCCAAGAAGCCGAAATCCACAGTCCGGGATCCCTGATGTCAGCACCCGAAACACAGGCTGGCCGGACGATCGTTGCGTGGCCATGCAGCTAACCCTGGGCATTGTCAAAAACGACGCCTATCGGCTTTGGCGCCCATGCCTGTTGTTATTCATGCTCGCTTTGGCCGCCTGTTCTTCATCCGACCACGTCGCCCAGCAATCAAAAATCGCGGCGTCGGCTTCGCGGACGGCAGCCATGGTCTTGGACGCCTGGGCCGCCGGGGCCGCCCCTTCAGATTATGCATCGGCCACATTGCAATCATCGGCCGAGACGCTTGCCGAGGCAGGTCGGCAGATGCAGGCTGACAATTCTCCTCCATCTTCCGAAAGTCGCGGTGTCATGGCGGCGATCGGCCAGCTGTCGGCTGCGGCAAGGCGCGCCCAGGCCGGGGTGGAGGCCGGCAACCCGCGGCAGGTGAGCCAGGCGCGGCAGGAACTCGCGACGGCTGCGACGGACCTCGCCGCCTTCTATGCCAGATCTGTCGCGCCCAAATCATGAAGAAGCTGTTGGAAATCTCTCTTGGCATCGTCACCAGCGTTGGCGGCTTCCTTGAGGTTGGATCGATGGCGACAGCCGCGCAAGCCGGGGCGACTTTCGGCTTCCGGCTGGTCTGGGCAATCCTCCTTGGCACCATCTGCATCATCTTCCTGGTCGAGATGGCTGGCCGGTTCGCTGCCGTCAGCGGCCACACGATCACGGACGGGATCCGAGAGAGGTTCGGCTTCAATGCCTTCCTGTGGCCCTTGCTGGCCATTTTGCTGGTCAACTTCATGGTGATGTCGGCAGAAATCGGCGGCGTTTCCATCGCTGCGGAACTTGCGACAGGGATAGGCTTTCAATGGTGGGCCCTGCCAGTGGCGTTCCTGGCGTGGCTGTTTCTATGGAAAGGCACCTTCGGTTTTATCGAGAAGGGCGTGGCGATTCTCGGTCTCGTCACGCTCTGCTTCGTGGTCGCGGCGGTGATGCTGAAGCCAGATTGGAAACAGGTCGCTGCCGGGGCGGTGCCCGGTCTGCCGGAGCATGACCCGGCAAGCTACTGGTTTATGGCTGTCAGCATTCTGGGCGCGTCGATATCGCCCTACCTTTTCATGTTCTATTCCTCGGGCGCCGTCGAGGACCACTGGGACAAAACCTATCTCGGCACCAACCGCGCCATTGCGGGCCTCGGCATGAGCTTCGGCGGCACCATCTCGCTCGGGGTGCTGATCGTGGCCGCTCTTGTGCTCGGCGCGCACGGCATCAACCAGGTCAACGACTATCACCAACTGCCGCTGATGCTGATCCCGATATTCGGGTTCTGGGGCTTTGTCCTGTTTGTAGCTTCGCTTGCCATAGCGTGCTTCGGCGCGGCACTCGAAATCGGCCTGCAGCAGGCGTATCTCGTCGCACAAGGCTTTGGATGGACGTGGGGCGAGGACCTGAAACCCCGCAGTGATCCTGCCTTCTGCGGTGTCTATACGCTCTCATTACTGGTGGCAGCCATCCCGATCGCGCTCGGCCTCGACCCGCTGAAGCTTACCATCTTCTCCATGGCCGTGACGGCGGCCAGCCTGCCTTTGACCGTGGTCCCGTTCCTCTTTCTGCTCAACGATGAGCGCTATGTCGGCGAGCACCGCAATGGCATGATTTCGAACGCCGCGGTGATCTTCATCGTCGCGCTTGGCTTCGTCCTTGCCGTGGTGAGCATTCCCTTGCAGATTTTGGGAGGTTCATGATGGATGTGCTGCGCGATCTGCTGGACAAACAGGTCCTTGACCGCCAGCGGGTCAAGATCGGCAAGGTGGACGGATTGGTGGCCGAGTTGAGGCAAGGCAAGCCGCCCAGGATCGTCGCGGTCGAGCTCGGGTCGATCACGCTGGCGCGGCGTCTTGGTTCGCGGCCAGGACGCTGGATGGCATGGCTTGCGGCATGGTTTGGCGGCGAACGCCATGCCGAGCCGCACCGCATAGCGTGGAACAAGGTGCGCGATATCGGCGTCGACATCGAAGTCGACATCGACGTGCACCGGACAGCAATCTTCGATTGGCAAGACTGGCTGCGCGACCACGTCATCGGCCGCATCCCGGGAGCCTGACATGGACACCGTCAATCTTGAACATCTCGCTGGTCGACGGGTGCTCTCGCTGCGCGGCAAAAGCGTCGGTCACATAGAAGAGATACGAGCAGAACGGGACGGTGACGATATGGTCGTCACCGAATTCCACGTCGGCATTTTCGCCGCTTTCGAGCGCCTCTCCGCCTTGGCGATCGGCACCGCGGTCCTCGATTTCTTTCACCTGCGTCACCGCGATTGCCTCTACCGCATCCCCTGGGACCAGATCGACATCTCCGACCCACTCAGGCCTCGGTTGCGATGCACCCTTGAGCAACTTTCTCACATGAAAGGTGGATTTGAAGGCAAGGGCGAGGCGGGGCCGCCCAAGAGCTCGGGGATCGTCACGCGGAGCACCGCGTGGAAATTTGCTCTTGCGGTTTTCCTGTGTGCAGGGGCCGTCGCCGCGGTTGTCTTGTGGTACATGACGGCAGCGAAGCCCCTGTTTAAGGATCAGGATCGGCAATTTGAAGGCCCGGGCGATCTCGCGCGCGGTGAGCTCGTCTTCGCTGCAGGTGATTGTGCGTCCTGTCACGCGACACCAGGACAGCCCGACCGGCTGAGGCTTGGCGGCGGTATGGCGCTCGCTTCACCATTCGGCACCTTTCGGCCTCCCAACATTTCTTCCGATGCGGTGGATGGTATTGGCGCATGGACTGTCACCGACTTGGCGAACGCCTTGATCAGCGGCGTGTCGCCCAAGCGTGATCACTATTATCCCACTTTTCCCTACACGAGCTTTACCAGCATGACGCCTGACGACGTGAAGGATCTCTACGCGTATCTCAAGACACTTCCGAAGGTGTCTGGTCGTGCACCCCCGCATGACCCTGCGCTGCTGTTCGGCATCCGACGGTCCGTGGGGATTTGGAAACTGCTGTTTTTTCGCCAACGATCAACCGCTGCCCGCCTCGACCGAGATATTGTGCATGATCGCGGCGCTTATCTCGTCGAGACCCTCTCGCACTGCGCTGAGTGCCATTCTACCCGCAACGCCTTTGGCGCAATCAAACCGGACACTCGCTTTGCCGGTGGCATCGATCCCCAAGGCACGGGATTTGTGCCGAACATCACGCAGGACAGAATGCGCGGATGGACCGAGAACGACATCGCCACGATGCTTAAAACGGGGGAGACGCCGAACCACGGACGTGTGGGATCCTCCATGGCCGATGTGGTGACAAATACGGCAATGCTGCCTGACAGTGATCGCCAGGCGATCGCGCGCTACATCAAAGGTCTGCGGCCGATAGCCACGCCGCGGCCTTGAAGCGGTGTTCCGTCCGGGATTGCGTCAAGGCAAATATCGGGGTCTCATTGGGCGTAGAGATAGGCGGCAAGGTCTTTGGCTTCCTCTGGCGAAATGCCGGTCGCAGGCATCGCGGTCCGCGGCGAAAAGCTTCGGGGCGAAACGATCCATGTGACAAGGTTGCCGGAATTGTTTTCCAGCACGCCCGCTATGTACACACGCTTCGAAAGCCCGGTCAGCGGCCCACCGGTCTGGCCGTCAGCTCCCGGTATGCCGGGAATGGTGTGGCAACCGGAGCAGCCATACCGGCGAAAGATTGCTGGAGCCCGATCAGGGTCGCCGCCGGTGATTGTTTTGGCCACCACCGCTCTGGTGTGGTTGTCGCGCGCGACGTTGACCGCGACGAAAGCGGCCGATGCCGCGACGAGGACAATGCCCATCAAGGTCGCACGGCCCGTGGGAGAGGTAGGCAGGTCAGGCATTTTGTGCCCGTCTTTCGCTCGCGCCGCGAATCCAGAGCGCCAGCATCGTCATTGCCGCCGCCGCATAGATCGTGCCGGCAGGCACCCACATGATGATGCCCGCCATCTGCTGATCTTCCAGGGGTGTTAACCCCCAGGCCATCGCGGGCCGGGTCTGAGCCACGTAGAGCACGCGTGGAGCGAGCGCCATCAAAGCACCCAAAACGCTGGTGTGGATCATGGTTGCGAACACATGCCAGGCTGAGGTGCCGTAATCGCTTCGCCAAACAATTGCCCACCAGAACAATATCGCTGTCGCCAAGAAGCTGAGATGCTGGAGGCGGTGCAATGCCGTGTCGTTCACGGCCGCGTCGAACAACACCGGGACGTGCCAGGCCCAGATGGCCAAGCCATGAATGATGGTCGCGTTTGTGGCACACGTACACCAGTCCCATGGCCCGCATATCAGAGGCGAACGCATCAGTGACCCAGCGATGCGACGGGCTTTCCCAGGTAGGCCCCAGAGCAGGATGCCAGCCGGGCGTGCCAGCACGATCAAGGGCGCCGCCACAGCCATGACGATCTCGTGCTCAATCATATGAAAGGTAAAAAGATGCTCGCCTAGCCAGTGAAGCGGCGAGAGCAGCGCGCACCCCAATGTCAGCATGCCGAAGCAGTACGGCAAGGCGCGGACGAGCAAGCCGCCCGGCCTTCGGCTTCGCGATGCCAGCCTTATGATGCCTAACCCATACAGGGCGGCAAGGATGGCAAATGGTCCTGCGATCCACGGATCAAAGGTCCAGGGATAGCCCGCAGGATATACATCGTCGCCGTGTGCCATCGCCGGGCTAGCAACCATAAACGAGATCAGTGTGCAGATCAGCGTTGGCATGGGTCCAGCAGCACCGTGGCCGCCCCCTGCAATGACAGCGCAAAAACAAACGCTAGCGCGATCAGAAAGCCGGCATCGGCGATGAACCGTTCGGACTTGGCCGTTCCCGTTGAAAGCGCTCGTGACACCATGACGCCAGCAACCGAAACGAGGAGGAGGATGCCGCAAGAGATTGCGGTCCACAGGCCATTCCGTTGGCAATCGGTGTAGGGCGTGACCTGTCCAAGCTGGGTGTTAAGGGCCCAGGCTAGGGGCGGCACCACAAGGCCTGTGTATTTCAGCCAACGGATCGTCATAGCCGTGGAACCCAATAGAGGCAGGCATACATTGGCAACCACGTCGCCACCACAAAGTTCCAGTACATCGTGTTGTCGCTGACGTCTCCGAAGCGTCGCGCGTTGTCGCCATGCCGCGAAAACATCAGGCAAGTCAGCACCAGCGTCTCGACCAGATCGGTCAGAATATGCGTCGTGTGCAGGCCGAGCATGACCCACACGATCGAGCCGTAGGCGTTTTGGTCCCACTTGATATGCATAGCGGGAAACTCGAAGGCACGCAGGATAAGCGGCGCCATGCCGAGCAGCGACATGACGATCAGGCCGATACGAACCTTCAGCAAGTCCTGGTTACGTGCCCAGCGGGCGAGGACGATGTTGGGAACAAGGCTTGCCACCAAGAGAGCTGTCAGGGTCGTTCCGGCAAGTAGATCAGGAGGTGGGGCATCCAGGGGCCAACGCTGGGCCAAGCTCATGAGATAGAGATAGACAACGATCGAAAGCGCAAAGCCCGTGCCTTCGATGAGCATGAACGCAAGCGTTCCCCACCAGGACACACTCGCGGTGCCGAGGCCGTGCGGCGGAAGGTCCGTCAGGTCGAGCGTGGTGCCTTCTTTCATGACTCGTCCTCCGGCACGCCCTTTGGCCAGAACCAGCCGATGAGTGCGATCGCCACTGGGATCGACCCCCAGACCACTGCCCACGGGGTGAATATCGACCAGATCAGCGTCGCGCTGGTGGCAAGTGCTGCCCATAGCGGCCAGATCGAATCCCCCGACGACGATTCTCGCGCTTCCGGAATCGCTTCGACGACGCTGCTGACCAACAGTTCACGACGGTCGACACGGAGGCCTGCGGCAACGGGGAGGTCATCTGAGTGGTCTGATAAAGGTTCGAGACTGCCGACCACCGGCAGCCGGGCGAAATTGTACGGCGGCGGCGGCGAAGAGGTCGCCCATTCGAGGGTCGAGGCCCCCCAAGGATTGGATGGCGCGGCGGCACCTGACCTGGCACTGCGTATCGCATCGACGAAAAACAGCAGGAAACCGAGAGCGAGAATGATCGCGCTGAGGCTGATGAACATATTCAGGGCGGACCATGGCATCTCAGGCTGGTAGGTATAGATGCGGCGCGGCATGCCGCGCAGACCAAGAATATGCATGGGGAAAAAGGTCAGGTTGAAGCCGGCAAAGATCAGACCGAAGACCCAGCGCCCGAGTGTCTCGCTCATCATGCGGCCCGTGAGTTTAGGGAACCAGTAATAGGCCGCGCCAAGCAAAGGAAAAACCGCGCCGCCGATCAGGACATAGTGGAAGTGGGCGACGACGAAATAGGTGTCGTGGACTTGTGTGTCGAACGGGACCGACGCCACCATAACGCCGGTCAGGCCGCCAATGACGAAAGTAACCACGAAGCCGATGACGAACAAAAACGGTGTCTTGAAGATCGGCCTGCCTGCCCACATCGTCGCCAGCCAGCAGAATATCTGCAGTCCCGCCGGGACCGCGATCGCCATGCTCGAGGCGGTGAAGAAACTCTGTCCAAGCCGGGGAAGGCCTGCGACGAACATATGATGGACCCAAAGTCCAAACGCCAGAACGCCCGTGGCGATGATGGCCATCACCATGGCCAGATAGCCGAACACGGGCCGCCGCGTGAATGTCGCGACGATGCTCGATACCATCCCCACCGCCGGCAGAAAGATGATGTAAACCTCAGGGTGTCCGAAGAACCAGAACAGGTGCTGCCACAGCAGCACATCGCCGCCTTCGGCGGGATTGAAGAAATGCGTCTCGACCAGCCGGTCGAGAATAAGGGACGTGGAGGCAATCACGATCGCCGGCATCGCCAGGATGACAAGAAACGACGTGACCAGCATCGACCATACGAACAAGGGGATCCGGTCGAGAGACATTCCCGGGGCGCGTTGCTTGAAGACCGTAACGACGATTTCGACGGCCACGGCGAGTGCTGAAACCTCGGTGAACGTGATCATCTGCGCCCAGATGTCAGCTCGCTTTCCCGCCGCGTACTGGGGCCCGGACAGCGGAACATAGGCGAACCAGCCGATATCCGGTCCAGCATCGAGCACAAAGGCGAGCCACAACAGCAAGCCGCCGGCGAGATAGATCCAGTAGGAGAACGCATTGAGCCGCGGGAAAGCGATGTTGCGCGTTCCCACCATCAACGGCACGAGGTAGACGGCCATCGCCTGCATGACGGGCACGGCAAAAAGGAACATCATGTTCGTGCCGTGCATGGTGAAAATCTGGTTGTAACGGTCGGGCCCGATGAAGCGGGCTTCGGGTTGCGCCAGTTGCAGCCGCATCAGCAGGGACAAGAACCCGCCCAGCGCCAGGAAGACAAAGGCCGTGGTGATGTAGCGCCGACCGATGATTTTGTGGTCGACGGTCGATAGAATACCCCAAAGGCCCGGCGGTGTTGACCAGACCGATGCAAGGCGGCGATCGAGTTCAGCATCGTTGAAGGCGGTGTCGCGCGAGTCGCTGCCATCTCTGCCCGTCATTTCAGGCTCTCCATGTAGGCGGAGATATTCTGCAGTTCGGCGCTGGTCAGCGGGACCATCGGCATGTTGTTTCCGGGCTTGAGCGTCTGCGGATCGGCAATCCAGGCAGCGAGCGACCCGCGCGTGGTTTCCATTAACCCGGCGGCGATCGTCCGCCGGCCGCCGATATGCGTAAGATCCGGTCCGGTCGTGCCATTGGCGGGTGTGCCCCGGACCGTGTGGCAGGCAGCACAGGGCTTTGCCAGAAAGGCCGCCCGTCCTGCGGCGGCGTCCGGATCGGCCGGCGTCATCGCATCACCACCCTGCGAAGCCGCCCAACGGTCATAGTCCGCTGGCGCCTCGGCGACGACCATGATCGCCATATGGCTATGCTGCAGGCCGCAGAACTCGGCGCATTGCCCCCGGTAGACGCCTGACTTTTCGGCTCGCAGCAGCACACTGTTGGAACGACCCGGAACAAGATCCTGCTTTCCGGCAAGGCTGGGCACCCAGAACGAATGAATGACATCGAGGCTTTCAAGCCGAAGATGAACATCCGTCCTGATGGGAATGTGAATTTCGTTGGCAGTCTGAAATCCGGGCGCTGCGCCGGCGCCGGCATAAAAGACCTGCCACCACCATTGCTGTCCCCGCACAGTGATCGTAAGGGCGGCGCTTTCCGGGACGCCAATATTGCGGGTGGTGTAGAAACTCGCGATCGTCACGCCGGCGATGATGGCTACGGTGGCCGCGACCGCGGCAACCACCGTCATTGTCAGCCGTGCCTCGTGTTTCGCGTTGTCCGCTCCGGCGCGGCGGCCCCTTAGAAGCGCCACGCCAAGCGTGGCCATCACCAGCACCCAGACCACCGTGCAAATGGCGATAATGCCGATGATCAGGTGCTCCACATGCATCGCGGGAGCGCCGTGCGGATCAAGTGCCGACTGATTGCCGCTGCAGCCCGACGCGAGGGCGGCAATCAGAAGGGCGCTGACGGCTCTCAAGGCGATGGTCCCGGCTCTGGGCCGACCGGTCCTTCGTCGAACAGGATTATCGCCGGGCCGCGATTTTCGGCCGGGCGGGTGTGTTTATCATCATTGCGACTGGGCGCGGCTATCTTCGGCGTGTAGGAACCGATTGTCTGAACATATCCTGCGAGCTGCCAGATCTGCTCGATTGTCATTCGGCCGTGAAATGCGGGCATGCCGTGCGGGCGGCCGTCCCGGATGGAAGCGACGATGGAAACCATCTCGGGCCCGTAAAGCCACCAGCCGTCAACCAAGCTGGGCCCGGCTCCGCCGCGACCATCACCATGGCATGCCGCGCAACCGAACCAGGCGTAGAGGCGCTTACCCTGGCTCAGATTGTAAGCGTCCGTTTCATACGGCTTGCCAAGCGCAAAATAACTCTGGGGCGGGGTTCCGCTGATGCCGTTGGGCATGGGACGGAACCGGTCGAGGTCGGCGGCAGCCGGCGGATCGAGGCGAAGCTCTCTCGGTTGCCGCAGCCAACCGAGCAGACCGCCCACGCCAACGAGAAGCAGAAGCGCGCCCGCCGCCAGCGCCGACGTCGGATTTGCGACGGTCCTTTCTGTCAAGCGGTTCTCTGCCCCCATGGGATCAATCATCTGGAGTTAAGCGAGGTCGGCTAAGGCGGACTGGCAAAAGCTTGTATGACGGTGTCTTCGACTTCGGGTCGTGATGGGCCAATGGAAAGAGCGGGTTGGTTTCGGGAAAATACGCCGCGCAGCAGCCCTGTGCGATGTTGTAGGGAACGATCCTCAGGCCGGTGACCTTGCGGACGAAATTGTCGTCGATGGCGGTGGTCACATCAACGAATTCGCCATCTGCGAAGCCCAGCCGGTCGATGTCTTCCCCATTCATGAACACAATCCGGCGCGTGCCTTCAACGCCGCGAAAACGGTCGCTGTAGCCATAGATCGTGGTGTTGAACTGATCGTTTGATCGCAGCGTCGCAAGGTGCAGAACATCGGTTCTGCCAGACGTGGAAAATTCGGGAAAGAGTTTGCCTGGTGTAATGAAATTCGCTTTCCCGCTTTGGGTCACCCATTTTCGCTCGCGTGCCGGCAGCGGCCGGGCAAACCCGCCAGGCTTGAAAAGCCGCTTGTTGAAATCCTTGAAGGTTTCCGGGTACGTCCGCTCGATGGCGTCGCGGATTTCCGCATAGTTGCCGACCCAGGCGTCCCATGGAGCCTTGGTCCTCCCAAGCGTGGCCTTGGCGATGCCGGCGACGATCGCGGGCTCCGACAGAAGGGTTGGACTTGCGGGCTTTGCTCTTCCGCGAGAACCATGAAAGTGGGCAATTGAGCTTTCCATCGACACGGCCTGCGGACCAGTCGCCTGCTCGTCCACCTCGATACGGCCGAGGCAAGGCAGGAGATAGGCGATCTCGCCGTGCAAGACATGACTGCGGTTGAGCTTGGTCGCGATCTGCACGCTCAGACGCAGTGCGCGCCATCCCTCTTCCATGGCGGTGGTCTCAGGCACCGCTTTCAGGAAATTGCCGCCAAGGCTGATAAAGGCACGGGATTGGCCGTTCATGATTGCTTCGCATGTCTCGACTGTCGAGCGGCCTGTCCAGCGCGGCGGTTCAAATCCATAAAGCTCGGACAATTTGTCCAGCGGTGCTAGCCCCGGCTTTTCCGTTATTCCGACGGTGCGCTGTCCCTGAACGTTGGAATGGCCGCGGACGGCGCAGATATTGGCTCCGGGCTTGCCGATATTGCCGCGCAGGAGCGCGAGATTGCAAACCATATGGACGTTCTGGACGCCCATGAGGTGTTGCGTCAGGCCCATGCCATACACCATCAGCACGGCATCGGATTTGGCGTAGATGGCCGCGGCCTGCATCATCTGATCGCGGCTCAGTCCTGACACCCCCTCCAGCTCATCCCACTGGTGGGCTCGTGCCGCTAAAGCAAAATCCTCGTATCCGGCCGTATGCTCCTTGATGAAATCATGATCGAGCACGTGCTTCTTATCGGCCGAGGCCATTGAGGCCGCGAATGCGACCATTGCCGCATCGTCAGGATCCTTCGGCTTGCCGTCCTCTCCTGCTACCCGACTGGCGCCTGATGCCTTGAGGGCATCGTCGGCTTCGATGAGCGCCTTGCAGACGCCGAACAGAGCGGCGATATCGCCGCCATTTTTGACCTGATAATATTCCGACGAAATCTTGGTCTCTTGGCCGGTCAGCATCTGAACCGGCGACTGCGGATTGATGAAGCGCTCCAAGCCGCGTTCGCGCAGCAAGTTGAAGGTGACGATCTTCACGCCGCGATCGACAGCGTCCTGGAGGTCGTGCAGCAGGCGCGGGGAGCACGTTCCCACGTTTTGGGCGATGTAGAAAATGCAGTCGGTGTTTTCGAAGTCCGACAAAATTGCTGTGCCGACAGAGGCGCCGATACTTTCCGGAAGTGCCACCGACGAGCTTTCGTGGCACATGTTGGAACTGTCCGGTAAATTGTTGCTGCCATACATGCGGGCAAACAACTGATACATGTAGCTCGCCTCAAGAGATGCGCGGCCCGAGGTGTAAAGGTCGACCTGGTGAGGATCGAGCGCGCCCAGCTCCCTGCCGATCTCGTCGAAAGCTTCTGCCCACGCCACCGGAACATACTTGTCGCTGATCGCATCCCAGCGCATGGGATGGGTCAACCGGCCCTGTTCCTCCAAGTCATGATCTGGCCAGAATTCCAGCTTGCTGAGTGTGTGTCTTTCGAAGAACGCGGGGTCGGCCCGTCGGGACGTGATTTCCCAAGCCGTCGCCTTTGCTCCGCTTTCGCAGAATTCGAGCGGATGCGGTTGAGCAGGTTTTGCCCAGGCACAACTGACGCACATATATCCTTCGGGCTTATTCTGGATCGAAAGCAGCTTTGGCGCTTTCAAAGGGACGTGCTCTCTCGCGATGATCGCGGCCACGGATTTAGCTGAGCCCCAGCCGCCGACCGGTCCGCCGTACGGTTTGATTGTGGCCGACCTTGTTTTCGATGTCATTTCTGCCTCGTTTGCATAAAGCGAGGCCGGAGCTGGTCTCACCCATATCGACGCGATGCCCGCCGGCAAGTGAAGCGACATTCGAGAACATACTGGCAATATCCAGGTCACTGATCAGTCTGCCGAGGCTGGATACTAGAACTTGGAATCTGGCGCCTGGTTCCACGCAGGGTGGCTTGGTTGAGGTCGCCTCTTGGCAATCGGCACGACCAGATTTGCCCTGTGGCGAATGTGCACTGCAGTGGCAGAAGTGCGTCTGCGTTCTGAACGGAGGAAGCCTGATCCCGAGCCTGCGCGCCCGTTATGCGGATGTGCTTCCCTCCTAATGATTGGTCTAAGCCAGACCGAGCTTGCTGAGCGCGCCAGAATCTCGGCACCAACGCTTCGCAGAATGGAAGCGTCCACAGGCCAAGCCTCCGGCTGCGTTAACAACGTTATCGCCGTCAGGCAGACACTGGAATGGCTTGCGTGATCTTCCTGGCAGAGGGTGAGACGACCGCCGGCGGGCCGGGCGTTAGGCTGCGTACTTAAGCTCAAGTCAAGCGGAAGGCGAAGGCTTAGCGGACGACCTCATCCTGCCACATGACGCGGCGTCAAGACTCAGCTATGTCTTGAGGCGCGGCGGACCTGATTGGACCGTCTGGCCGGCGCCAATTCAGGCAACCTCCCTCTTGAGTGACGCCGGCCTTCTTCCTCCTGCTTAGATCGTCGGCTCGCGCCACGCCGGTTTCGTTGGTTGCGCCGATTCCTAGATCACGACCTCACACCACGAGGCCAGCGCAGCGTTTGCCCCTTCGCTGAAATCCAGCGCGCTCGCTCTACTCCCCGACAATGGACGTCGGCGGGCGTGCCGAGGTTATCGGATCGGCATGACGAAGGACGATCCTCCACCCGCCTTCCTCCCGCCGGAATATGGTGGTGACTCGAAGCGCAATCGGCACCAGTTTGTTTCCACCGCCGACCTTGGATTGGAACCGCTCGACCTCGATGATGTATCCCAGATCGGCCGTCGCATACTCCGAGATGCGATCAAAGCCGATGACTTTGCCGTCCCGGTAATTGGTGGCGGCCCGTTCCATGATCTCTGCGGCCTTTCTCCATCCCTTCGCCGGCGGGCCAAAGGGATTTGCAATAATGACGTCGTCCTGTCGCGAGTAGAGATTTTTCAAGGGCTCAGGATCGCCCTTTACGAAGGCATCCCGAGCCAGATGATCCTGCTCGATAAATTTCGTTAGGTCGGAGGCTAACATCGGTTCCTCCTGGAAAATCTTGCCGTTTTCGAGAGCGAAACAGCATACTCCTGCACGCTGACGCAAACAATCGGGGGAGGCGCGCGGCACAGAGCCCCACCAGCGCGTTTCCACCGGCCGCTGTCCGACATCCCTATCGGCTGGCCTCCGTGTGCGGCGCAAAGAAGCAGCGGATGGTCATATTCGGGGGCGACGTGCAGATGTGATATTGGCTGTCTTCGCTCTCAAGGACGCGGTTCTTGGGGATGAAATATCGGCTCTTGGACCCCGTGCGGATATTGAAATCGCCGCCCGACAGCGGCTCGACATAGCGCGGGCTGATGACCCTACAATCCTTCTTATCGTCGCAGCATTCATAGCCGGTGACCGGATCATGGTAGCCGGTATACCAGCTGTGAGCGACGGCGAGCGCGATCAAAAAGAGCCTCATGTGTCAAGAAACTTTGCGCCTCCAGCCGAATATTAGCAATCCCTTGATGGAGCCCGGGACCGCTCCAGACCCATTCCCTTTGGCGCAGAGAATTGGCATTGGGGATCTGACCGCCACGGTGCGACGGCGGGTCGATGAGGACTTCGTAAGCATCTCGATTCCCCCCTATAATTTTCCGCATTCGATCATCGATCATTCAAAGGTGAAGCGCGGGCAGGAGATCGAGCTGACCGGCGTGGCCACGCGCATCGATGATCAACATCGACAAGGTGCGGCTGGTCGAGAAATACCGGGCTCCGACACGTAAGAGGCGGCAGCGAGAATTGGTGTATTAGCCTTGCCGTAGAGAGCCCGCGCCACGGAGGAGAGGGGGTGATGGCGCGGGCCTGCCGATGTTTGCCCACCAGCCTTACGCCGGAGCCAAGCAGCGGCATCCGAAGCATTAATTCAACTATTCGAGACCACTAATGTTCCGTCAGCATTGACTGCGCCGGACCTGTGCCGTTCCGCTGATGAACGGCGCATCCTTGCCGGTGATGTGTCCTTCATCGTCTTCAACAGGTTGTTCTGGTGGCTGCAATTACGAAGTCGCCCATTTGCCGCGCCAACAATACCGCGTGGCTGAAAGGCGGCGGCGTCTCATTTTGAGGCCAGACCCGGACGCAAATGCGTGCGCACGGCCACATCTTCAACGGTCAACAACGCCTAAACGTCGAGCAAAACCGTTCCTTGTGGGCGGCTGCAACATGCCAGGACATAGCCGGCCGACTTCTCTTCAGCGTTCAGTCCGCCTAGGTCGTCCATCGCAACTTCGCCGGATAGTTTGGCTATTCGGCACGTTCCGCAAACGCCCTGCTGGCAAGCGGTCGGGATGTAGATGCCACAATTCCGTGCCGCCTCCAGCAGGGTCTCTCCGGGCGTGCATTGATACTCCACGCCCGAGCGGGCGAAACGGACCGAAGACGGAACCGCTGAACCCATTTCCGAACGCGAACCGTTGCTGCCTCCGAAACTCTCCTCGTGGTACTGGGCCGGCGGGAAGCCAATTGCGTCAAGGCAGGTGCGTGCCGTCTTCATGTACCCTTCGGGCCCACAGGCAAAAACGGTGCGCTTGTGGAGATCGGGAACCAGGCTCAGCAGCATCCGACCACCAATTCGGCCAGTTGAACCCGTCCAAGCGGGACCTCCCTGACTGCAAACCAAAGTCACTTGAACGTTGGGAAAGCGAGCGGCAAGTGCTTCCAGTTCCGATCGGAAGACGATGTCGCCTGGCGTTCTCGCACTGTGAATGAAGCGGATCTCCCTGTCATCCGCGCGATCGGTAAGTGCACGCAGCATGGACATGACCGGAGTCACGCCGCTACCGCCCGAAAGGAAAACGGGTTTCTGAGCCGGCAACTCATCAAGATTAAACGAACCGAGCGGCCCTTCGATCTCGATCTCGCTGCCTGGCCTCACATTGTCATGGAGCCAGTTGGAAGCGAGCCCGCCCGGCGTTCGTTTCACCGTGATCTGAAGATCAAGCGGTCGTGTCGGCGGTGATGATACAGAGTAGGAGCGCGTGATCGCGGCACCGTTAATCCTGAGATGCACGAGGACATACTGGCCGGCGCTGAAGCAGAACATTCGATCCGCGGCAGACGTGAGAACGAATGTTTTCACATCGTGCGTCTCGTCGATTACGCGACGGCAGAGCACAACATCTCGCGTCTTTTGTGCCCATTGGCGCTGACGCAAGGTGGGCACGATATCGGAGGCTTGGACGGAAGCGTATGCGTTCATTGTTCGGCTCGGCTTTGCGATCGAGCGAACATGCCAGTTCTTAGCCCATAAAACAGCAGTATTAACCCAACGTTATGATCGCTAATTTCGATTAAACTTCCAGCGACATAACCGCGAGATGGAGAGCTCGGATGCCTTTGCGAATGATCGGTTCGTGTTTGCGACGTGCCAGTATCGCCGTGTGAACTGGCTGGTGCAGCGTCGGCGCTCCTTCGACGAGGAACGATGGAAGCTCGGCGGTGAACCGGCGCGCATCATCGCTACGCATGTAGCAAGTGCCGCCCGTTCGCCGGAGCATGATCTCCGCCAGCGTTTCCGATCCGGTCGAAAGTCGACAGATCGCCAATTGAGCCAGCAGCTCCGCGTGCGTTTTCTCCAGCAGAACGGTGTAGCCTGGGCGGATGTAGGTGTCAGGATCAACATCCGACAGCGTTCTGGCCGCAGTCGAAACCATTACATATTCTTCGACCATCAGGTGCTCGTAGGCGATTTCGGGCAAGTAGCGAGGGGCATAGAGCACCGCGATGTCCAGGTTTCCCATGCTCAAGTCGCTGACCATCTGGTTCGAGTAATCCGACTCGATATGAATCGAGGACTTCGGAAGTACCTGGCACAGTGTCTCGACCCACCCGGGTAGGACTGAGCGGGTCATGCCCACTTGGGCGGCAACGCGCAAGGTGCCTTCGAAACGGTTGAACGCGCGTACGTCGTGGCGAGCTTGCGACCAGGTCGACAGCAGAGACCTGGCGTAAGCTTCGAACCGGCGTCCCGCGGCAGTCGGCTCTGCCCCGGCGCGTCCACGCTGGAACAGTTCGGACCCAATTGCGCTCTCCAGGTTCTTGATGCGAGTGCTGATCGTCGATTGGGTCAAGCCCAACCGATCCGCGGTCCGATTGAAATTTCTTGACTCGACGATGTCGAGAAAGGTTTCGATGTAATCAAGCTGCATTGAACCCCCGATCGAAAAACTCGATCATATTCGCACGTTTCATAAGCTTGATCAAACGAAACCCAAGGCGGAAGCTGCACCAGTCAGCGACCCGGCAGCATCGCCGGGACGAGGCTATGGAGCGGAACAAAGTGTTTATAATCGACTGCGATTGTCATAATTACTGGTCAAGCGCCACGGTATTGCAGCCCTACCTTTCCGGCCTCTGGAAGGACATGTTCGTCGAAGGCGAGAAGACAGGTCCCGTTGGGGCCTTCCCGCACGGCCATCGTCCCTGGTTTCATCCGCAGGATTTCTCCCGCAAGGACGTCCGTCCGAAAACCGAAACCGATAACTATCTCATCATGAAAGAGAAGCACCTCGACAAGTACAAGATCGACGTGGCGATCCTGACGGGTGACGAGCCGATCGAGGCGTCAACCCTCGCCAACCCCTATTATGCCAGCGCCTTGGTCAGCGCCTACAATGACTACCAGATCGATCAGTGGCTGCCGAAGGACGACCGTTTCATGGGCTCGATCATCATCGCGCCACAAGATCCAAAGCTCGCCGCCGCCGAGATACGTCGCCTTGGCAATCACCCGCGCATGGTCCAGGTGCTCGCCTCCCAAGGATCCGTAAAGCCGTATGGCGACCCGTTCTACCACCCGATTTACGAAGCCTGCGCTGAAGTAGGGTTGCCCTTCGCCATACATCTGGGCGGCCATGGCGGAGTGAATTCAACTGCCATCGCTCCTGCCCCAACGACATTCTTCTGGGAGACCCACGCTATCCTCCACATGTCGGCAATGTCGCACGTGGCAAGCATGATCGCGCATGGCGTCTTCGAGAAATGGCCGGACCTCTATTTCGTGATTATCGAGTGCGGCGTCGCTTGGGTCCCATCGGTACTCTGGCGCCTGGACGCCGACTACAAAGCGCTGCGCAAGGAGACGCCATGGCTGAAGATGCTGCCATCGGAATATTGCCGGCGCAACATCCGCTTTTCCACGCAGCCGCTGGAACAGCCCGCAAACATCCAGCATCTGTGGTCCACGCTCGAGGCGATGGACGGCGAAAACACGCTGATGTTTGCGTCGGACTATCCCCACTGGGATTACGACGACGCAAACACGCTGCAGATCCCTCCTGCCTGGAAGAGCAAGATCATGGGACTGAATGCGCTGGAGGTCTACAAACGCATCCCGCGTGCGCAAGCCGCGAATGCCGCCTGAGGAACGATGTGATGCCCGAAAAGACCTACATCTGCCGCGTCGACGAAATCGAAACCGGGTCTCCCTTTATCGCCAAGATCCGCAGCTTTTCGGTTGGCGTTTTCCGCATTGGAGAGTCGTTCCACGCGCTACTGAATGTTTGTCCGCACCGCGGCGCTCCACTTTGCGAGGGACCGCAGTGTGGAACGACCGCGCCCGTCGAACAGGCGCAATTTATCTATCATCGCGAAAACGAGATCGTCCGATGCGCCTGGCACGGCTGGGAATTTGACATCAAGTCAGGTGAGGCCTTGGTCGATCCGACCGTTCGCGCTCGCACATTTCCAGTCACCGTCGAGGCCGGCGGCGTCTATGTGACGGCCTGATTGGCGCAAAACCGATTGGGATTGGAAAAATTCGAAGGAAAGGTGGCCGCAGCCAACCAGCAGATTCGTTCGCAGGTGCTTTGACGAGAAATAACGCGGAGAACTCCGCAATGGGAGAGTCAAATGTCAGAATCTGAATACAAGCTTGGTATCGCTCGAAGCCTGATCGGTGGCGGCGATGTTTCCCGCCGCGACTTCATTCATCTCGGGCTGGCCGCGGGCCTGACCGTCGCCGCCGCCGACAAGCTGTTCGTGAGCACGGCGCGGGCCGAACCGATGCAGGGCGGCTTCGCCAAGCTCGGCATGGCTCACGGCGCGACGACGGATTCGATCGATCCGGCCGGCTACCCCGATACGTTCACACAAACAGCATTTTCCGGCTCGCTGTCCAACAGCCTCACTGAGGTCGACGCCAAAGGCAATGTCCAACCGGACCTCGCCGAGAGCTTCGAATCTTCGGATGGGGCCAAAACCTGGGCCTTCAAGCTGCGCAAAGCCGCAACCTTCCACAACGGCAAGACTGTGACGGCGGATGACGTCGTGACCTCATTGCAATATCACATGGGCAAGGACACCAAATCGGCGGCGAAGTCGCTGTTGGAGTCCGTCGCCGAGATCAAGGCGGACGGCCCGGAAACGGTGATCTTCACGCTCAAGAGCGGCAATGCCGATTTCCCTTACATTATGAGTGACTACCATCTGGTCATCATGCCAGCCAAGGACGGCAAGGCGGATTGGGCCTCAGGCGTTCGCACGGGCGCTTTCGTACTCGAGAACTTCCAGCCCGGCGTTTCGGCCAAACTCAAGCGCAATCCGAACTACTTCAAGAACGGCAAACCCTACCTCGACGAGGTGGAGTTCATCGCCATTACAGATCTTGCCGCTCGCATGGCGGCGCTGTCTACGGGGGAGGTGGACTATATCGGCCGCGCCGACTTGAAGACCCTCGGCATGCTGAAACGTAATCCCAAGGTGGAAATCGTCGAAGTCACTGGCTACGGTCACTATACCTTGCCGATGAATGTCACGATGGCGCCGTTTGATAATCCGGACGTGCGAATGGCATTGAAATGGGCGATCAATCGTCAGGAGATCGTCGACAAGATCTTTCTCGGCCACGCCACCGTGGCCAACGACAACCCGATCGCGCCAGCGATCAAGTTCGCCAAGGATCCGCAACCGCAGCACAGCTTTGATCCGGAAAAAGCCAAGCACTACCTGAAAAAGGCCGGAATGGAGAACCTGAAAGTGGATCTCTCGGTCGCCGATGCCGCTTTTGCAGGCGCGGTGGACGCGGCTTCGCTCATTCGCGAGACGGCAGCCCAATGTGGCATCGACGTCAATGTCGTGCGTGAGGCCGAGGACGCCTACTGGGACAATGTCTGGCTCAAGAAACCCTGGTGCGCTTCCTATTGGAGCGGTCGAGCGACGGCCGACTGGATGTTCACCCAAGCCTTCGCCGCCGACTCCAGCTGGAATGAGTCGTTCTGGAAAAATCCCCACTTCAACGAATTGCTTGTCCAGGCGCGGGCCGAGACGGACGAGGCCAAACGAGCGGCGATGTATGCGGAGATGCAGCAGTTAACCCACGATGATGGCGGCAGCATCGTGCTGGTCTTCAACAATTTCGTCAGCGCTCAATCCAAAAAGCTCGCACACGGCGAAGTGGCGCCCAATTGGGAGAACGATGGACTGAAAATGGCCGAACGCTGGTGGATCGCCACTGCATGAGATGGCGGGCCGGAGCCGCGTTGACTGTGAGGCTCCGGTTGGCTTCCCTGGCTGTTGCAAGAGCTGCCGCCCAAAAAGGAAACGCACGCCCATGAACCCTGTCGCAAGAACGGTTCTGCAGCGGCTTGGGCTCGGCCTGATCACTTTGTTCATCGTGTCCATCATTATCTTCTCTGCGATCGCGATGCTCCCCGGCGACTTCGCCAAGGCCACGCTCGGGCAATCGGCGACATCCGAAACGGTCGCCGCGTTCCAGCGAGAAATCGGCATCGATCGTCCACCTGTCGAGCGCTATTTTGTCTGGGTCGCGCAGATGCTCCACGGTGACTTCGGCTCCTCGTTTGCGAGCCGCACCGGATACCGGCGTACCGTGGCCGAGATCATCGCGCCACGCCTATACAATACGATGTTCCTTGCAGCGGTGACCGCGCTGATCGCAGTCCCGCTGGCCCTGGGGCTTGGCATTCTCGCCGCGCTGTACCGCAACGGCTGGTTCGACCGGCTGGTGAATGTTGTGACGCTGACAACCATCTCGTTCCCGGAGTTTTTCGTCGCCTATATGCTGGCCTACCTGGTCATCTCGCGCGACACGTTCATCGGATCCGATTTCGCTCAATCGATGCCGCATTGGCTCGCAGTCTCACTGAGCTGGGCACTCAACGCGGTTCCCAAATTTCCGACGCTGTCGAATGTGAACGACCAGACGCCGTTTTGGGAGCATGTCTGGAAAGTGGCCCTGCCGGCAATCACCCTTACGCTCGTGATCGTGGCCCACATGATGCGCATGACCCGAGCGGCCATCATCAACATGCTGGCAAGCCCCTACATCGATATGGCGCGCCTCAAGGGAATGTCCCCGATGGTGATCGTGCTGAGGCATGCCCTGCCCAATGCCTGGGCTCCCATCGTCACCGTGGTGGCGTTCAATCTGGCGTATCTCATCGTCGGAGTGGTCGTGGTCGAGGTCGTGTTCGTCTATCCCGGCATCGGTCAGTTGATGGTTGATGCGGTGAAATCCAGGGATGTTCCGGTCGTCCAGGCCTGCGCCTTGATTTTCGCCGCGACCTATATCCTGCTCAACCTGATAGCTGACATCATTTCCATCGCCACCAACCCCAGGCTCTTGCATCCACGATGACCAGCTTCGAACCTATCGCGGCGATTCAAAGGCTGAGGCGTTCGCGTGCCACCCGAGCGAAAACGGCGCTGAAGAGGGCACCCTTCAGCGCATGGTTCGGTATCGTCGTGATCTTCGGGTACGTTTTTGTTGCGGTCCTCGCGCACTGGATAGCGCCATACGGCGAGACTCAGGTCTTCAGCGAAGCCTTCGCGCCGTGGAGCCAGGAGTTCAAATTGGGAACCGATCAGCTCGGCCGCGACATGCTCACCCGCTTGATCTACGGTGCGCGCAACACCATCGCTATTGCAGTCGCGACCACGTTGCTGTCCTTCGCGGTTGGCGTCTCGCTCGGTCTTCTTGCCGCGTTGTACAGGGGATGGCTCGACCAGATATTGTCGCGTGCGGTGGACGTGTTGATGTCGATCCCAAGTCTGATCTTCGCGCTGGTGCTGCTGTCGATCTTCGGCTCGTCGATCACCAGCCTGATTGTGATCATTGCCCTTCTTGATTCCACCCGTGTCTTTCGGCTTTCTCGCGCCGTCGGGCTTAACGTGGCCGTGATGGAATATGTGGAGGTGGCGCGATTGCGCGGCGAAGGCGCGAGGTGGATCATCGCCAAGGAAATCCTTCCCAATGTAATGCCGCCGCTGGTCGCAGAGTTCGGCTTGCGATTTTGCTTCGTATTCCTCACCATCGCGGCGCTGTCGTTTCTCGGCGTCGGTATTCAGCCGCCGACGGCCGATTGGGGGTCAATGGTGCGCGAGAACGCAACCCTGATCACTTACGGCGATGTCACGCCGCTGCTTCCGGCCGGTGCGATCGCCCTTCTCACGGTCTCAGTGAATTTCGTTGTGGACTGGTTCCTGCACGCAACAAGCGGATTGCGGGATGAAAAGTAGCGGTCCAGGCTCGCGCGAAAAAGGAAAGGATCTACTGCAGATCCGCAATCTGCATGTGGAGGGGTTCTCGGACGAGCGGTGGCATCCCATCGTCCGTGGGATTGATCTGACGCTAAAGCGGGGCGAGGTTCTTGGCCTGATCGGCGAGTCAGGCGCCGGCAAGTCCACCATTGGCCTTGCCGCAATGGGTTATGCCAAGCCGGGCTGCCGGATCACACAAGGCTCGATCCTGTTCGACGGGATTGATCTTCTGGCAGTCAGTGAAACAGGGCGCCGTCGCCTCAGGGGCTCCCGCATCGCCTATGTCGCGCAAAGCGCGGCGGCCTCTTTCAACCCGGCCCACCGGCTGTTGGAACAAACCGTCGAAACTGCGGTGGCGCATGGAATTGCCAGCCGGGAAGAGGCAAACCGGAGCGCCGTCGATCTTTATCGACGTCTTCAGCTCCCAGACCCGGAGACCATAGGCTTTCGCTATCCTCATCAGGTCTCCGGCGGGCAGTTGCAAAGAGCAATGACCGCAATGGCTATGGCTTGTCGGCCGGATCTCATAGTGTTCGACGAGCCAACGACCGCGCTCGATGTGACGACGCAGGTCGAAGTTCTTGCCTCCATTCGCAACATCGTGGAGGAATTCAATACGGCCGCAATCTACGTGACGCATGACCTGGCGGTGGTGGCGCAAATGGCGGACCGCATTATGGTTCTGCGCCACGGGCTCACTGTGGAGGAGGCTGAAACACGCCAGATGCTCGCTTCGCCTGCCCAGGAATACACCAAAACGCTCTGGGCTGTGCGCAAGCTCGCGAAGCCCGAAGTTCCGGCCGACGAGTATCTTCTGACGATAGACCACGTTACCGCGGCCTATGCCCGAACCGTCAAAGTGCTCCAGGATGTCTCCATCAAAGTTCCACGCGAAAGAACGGTGGCTGTGGTCGGCGAGTCCGGCTCCGGGAAGTCGACCCTCGCTCGGGTCATCACCGGCCTCCTGCCATCGCTTTCGGGGTCGATCTCTTTTGCCGGCCAGCCCCTTTCGAAGAGCTTGAAGATGCGCCCGAAGGAGGTCCTGCGCCGCATACAGATGATTTATCAAACGCCCGACAACGCGCTAAATCCGCGCCAGACGGTCGAAGACATCATAGCGCGACCGCTTGAATTCTACCTCGGCCTTAGCGGCGCGCAGCGGGATCGCCGGATCGGCGAACTCATGCATATGGTCGAGATGAGCGAAGCTTACCTGGACCGACTGCCGGCCGAATTGTCGGGTGGCCAAAAACAGCGCGTTTGCATTGCCCGGGCGCTTGCGGCCGATCCGGATCTCATCATCTGCGACGAAATTACGTCCGCGCTCGACCAGATCGTGCAGGAGGAAATCCTAAAGCTCCTCATGCGCCTGCAAAGTGACTTCGGCATGAGCTACCTCTTCATCACTCACGACATTGCCACCGTACGGGCGATAGCCGACGAAATTGTCGTCATGCACCAGGGGAAAGTCGTTGAGCAGGGTTTGAAGAGTGAAGTTCTTACGCCGCCGCATCCGGCTTACACCGAACGGCTCTTGTCATCCGTACCGGAAATGGATCCGGACTGGCTCACAACGCTGCTGGCCAGTCGGAAAATCTGATAGGGATAGGTGGACAGGAAGAGAACCCCGTCCACCAGGCACCTGCCATCCGTCCACGTGCTTTGAAGGGCATGATCGTGCTCTTGGCTGTCCAGGCATTGTCGCCCGACAAACGGAGCCCACCAGTTCACCGTCTCCTCGCTCGGAAGCTGACGACGCGGTATTGGCCCACGCAAGACAGCAGTTTCTGTTTGCCTAAGAGAGGCGACGCGAACCTCCGCTCTGAGGCGCGAAAGATACGACGCGGTTCCTGTGATGTCTGCTTTTTGGAAGCGGCTGCTATTATCGCAATGAGGAGATGGAGGCGCGAAGCAGACATTCAGGGTCTGACCGTCTACGCGCCCGGTCCTATCATGCCTTTCACATCGTCGAGCGGAAAAGAGCCTGCATGTGTTCTGGCAGGTCGAGTTCGCCGCGTGCCTCGATCTCCAAAAAATATCGCCTGGAGATGCGGCTGCTGATGGCGGTCGGCCTCATGCCCAATGTTGTTCGCCATGGCTGGCTCGCGCTGAGCTGGACCGTTTGGGAAGGGGAGATGTGCGATTCCAGGCGGTGGAAATCGACAGGACCTATGTTGCCGAAGACTAGGGGCAGGGGCCGCTATCCTTCTCTGCCATAGCTGGACGTTGACCGAAAAACACATTGCGGCGAGTCTTGTGCGACAGGGGCCGTTTCCCCCGCCGCAACAAACCTCATATCCTTTTCTCGCGGCCGGGCCGCTTCAGTGTGCTCGCGTATGTGTGAATCCTCGCTGTATGGGCAAGCACCTCGGCCTTGCTTGGCCCGCGAACTATGACTGACCAGTCGGTCGACGACGGACGGGTATCCATCCCAAATGAACGAGACAATGGCGGCTTCGACTGGTCACACCAGACCGCCGAACTCATTGCGATGCTGCCGGAAATCCAGAGCCGGGGAGTTGCGACGACCGCTGAGGTCGATATTGAAACTTTGGGACAGCGCATGCAGGGCGAAATTGAGGCCGGGTAGCGTGATCGTGAGCCGCTCGGAAGTGGACCCCTGGTCAACCGCCTCGAGCTAGCCATCACAAGACTGGAGCGACAGATAGTCCGTACCAATCCTTTCCTGGGTCTGGGCGGCTGCCGCGGAGGAAAGACTCCGGCGCGTGTCCGCTCTGGCGCGACCGAGCCGGCCCGCTCCATCGGCTCGAATTTTCGCCAATGGTTGCCAACGTCCCGATCGGGGGTGGCAAGTAGCCGTTCGGGTCACCTGCCAGACGAGCATGTTGCGCCAGCCGCGTTGGCAGGAGCGCCAATGTCGTTGGGCGCTCATAAAGAGCCGTCCCTGGCCGTTCATCGATCTTGGCTGAACAACGCTCGGCGATGGTATCATAATCTGTCGTTTCGACCGGTGGTTGAACCTTTCGACACAGATCTTTCTTTACGGAACCAATTTCCGCCTTTGTATCCGGTCGAGCCAACGAAGTCGGCTCATGGCATCGCATCGCATGGGAATTTAGTCGCTGCTGTAGCGGCTTGAAATCACCCCGTTTGGGCGCAAAGATCATCGCGATTTTCTGGCTCGGACTGTTGTGATCACGTCGTCGGCTCGGATTAAGTGAGACTGGGTGCAGCTCTTTGAGACGTTGGCCGATGTGCCGAAATCACCCCCTTCACATCGTGGAAACGGGCTTTTTGGTCGTCTTGCTGCCTTCAATCCCCGTCGATCAGCCGCCGAACCCCTTCTTTTGGAGCACAATAGATCGCTGATCAAAAATGAACTGAACTTTTTAGCCATTCGTTCACATATGGGTGCTTTCTAATCTACGTCATGGCCTTCAATTGCTTCACCCGGATTCGACTTATAGCGGACGGTATATGCCGGGGCACCGGCGCAAATGTTGCCACGATCTTCGCCCTGACCTTGCCGATCGTTGTCGGCTCCGCCGGCTTCGGTGTCGAGACCTCGTATTGGTACTACAACAGCCTGAGATTGCAGGCGATGGCCGATGCCGCCGCCTATGCCGGCGCGCTCGAACAGATCTCAGGTTCCGACCAGCCGAGCATCGTCGCAGCCGCGACCCAGTCGGCCGCTACGAATGGGCTGGGCTCGGGCACGATCGTCATCAACACGCCGCCGGCGTCGGGACCGAACACGGCGAAGAAAGCAGTCGAGGTCATAGTCCGCCAGAACCTCGACCGGATGTTTACCTTGATCTTCACGCAGAGCCAGGTTCCCGAACAGGCGCGGGCGGTGGCCCTCATCACCGATGCCTCGAAGGCCTGCCTAACCGCACTCGATCCGACCGCCCCGCAGGCTGTACAGTTTTCCGGCAATACCAGCGTGAAGTTCACACACTGCGTCATCATGTCCAATTCGAACGCCCCGGACGCCATCAATCTTCAGGGCTCGGCGAACCTCCAGGTCGATTGCCTGATATCGGCGGGCGGCGTCTCTCTCAGCAATCCCGTTACCACCGTCTGCGCGGCCCCGATCACCCAGGCACTGCCTGCCGCCGATCCATTTGCCGACCTGCCAACGCCTGCGGCCAGCAACCCGTGCAAGAATGTTAACGGTAACAAAACGACGCAGACAATCCAGCCCGGGACCTACTGCGGTGGCATGAACCTCAACGGCAATGTCACGCTTTCGCCCGGCGTCTATGTCGTCCAGGGCAACTTCAAGATAAACGCCAACGCGGCCATTACCGGCAGCGGAGTGACCATCTTCATGTCGGGCAGTTCAACCGTCAGCATGAATGGCAATGCGTCCGTGCAGCTTAGCGCGCCGACTTCGGACACCTATTCAGGCGTTCTGTTCTACGGCGACAGGACGGGGACCGCAGCGCAGAGCACATTCAACGGGACTGCGGACTCGCTGCTGACCGGGGCCATCTACTTCCCCAAGCAGCAAGTGAACTATCTTGGCAACTTCTCGGGCAACAGCGGCTGCACTCAGGTCGTCGCCAATAAGATCCAATGGTCCGGCAATGCGACCATCAATCAGGATTGCTCGAGCCTCGGCATGCGCGACATTCCAGCCGCGCAATCCGTGGCACTGGCAGAGTAGCTTCGTGGAACGCCGATCGACGCCGATCCTTGGCGATGAAGCGGGCGTTGCGGCGGTCGAGTTCGCGCTGGTGCTGCCCATCCTGTGCCTTGTGATGCTTGGTATTCTGGACGGCTGGTCCTACGTAACGAGTTCGCTGTCGATGCGCGCCGGCGTGAAGACCGCCGCGAACCTGGTCATGAGCGGATCGGCCATTGATGCGGTGACCCAGGCCGTTGCCATTTCGAGCTGGGAGAATCGGCCGGAGGACGGCCAGGTCACGCTAAGCCGGACTTACATGTGCGGGACGACCGTGGTCG